>JAICIM010000292.1 GCA_025928885.1 Ktedonobacteraceae bacterium
ACTGCTATTTTTATGCTACCACTTGTTGTTCCATCAGGATATTTGGTGAATAGCTCACCGGCGTCTCCCCGTAGCTCTTGAAATGCTGTATAGATATCTTTCTCAGCAAGGCGTGATAGGAGGTGGAGGGCGTCGAACAGGTTGCTTTTGCCGGAGCCATTGGGGCCGACGATGATCTGGAAGGGAGCCAGTTCTACTTTGAAGTCTTTGAAGGTCTTGAAGCCATCGATTTCTATCTGTGTAATCATCGTTTGCCTCTGCTTCCCTCCTCATGCTCGATACATATTGTATTGTACTTGCGTCACCAATAGAGATGTAAATAAATCGAGCATCCTACACCTGACCATTGGTGCAAGTATATCATACCTTCTCAGCAGGCCGAGAGAGTACCCTATCTACCTGCTAATACACTATTCTTCAGGAGAAGTGGCTCTTTGTGAGTATCCCCCAAATGCTTATGATCGTCCCTATTGCTAACTCGACCAAAATATGATAAGCTCCACTACTGGAATATGCCTGATCATGTGCCTGCGCGTACTTGTGGGGATACGTCGATCCTCCTCCGCATATCTCCGTGTTTGTTGTTTTGCTTGCATTTTTTTCTACCTATGAGGTACCAGACAATGCCCTACGAGATGGGTGAATACTATAAGCGTGTCAACGACTACGACCTGGAGTATCAGGGCCAGTCGGAGCAGGATGTACCGTTCTGGAAAGAGTTGGTGATGCGCTATACGCCTCGCCATGTGCTGGAACTGGCCTGTGGCAGTGGACGCATCGGAATGGAGTTGTTGCAGGGTCCGGGTGATTTCCTGTTGGATGGGTTGGATATCGAGCCGGAGATGCTCAAAGCCTATTTACGCAAGGTCTCACAGGAGTCTCCCGAGATCCAGCAGCGCGTCAAGCTGGTTGAAGGCGATATGTGCGACTACCAGCTCCCCGCCAAAGGCGATTACGACCTGATCTTCCTCCCCTTCAATTCTATCTGTCATCTGTATGAAATCGAACACCAGCTAGAGGCTTTCAGAAATGCCTGGGAACATCTGGCACCCAATGGCCGCTTTGTGGTCGATACCTTTCTCCCCGATATCGATTACCTGAGCGATGCACTCAACCGTCCCTCCAATGTTTATCTCGAAGATGAGATCGAAGATCCCGACGACGAATTTACCATGCTGCTCTATACCAGCCGCAAATTTGATCCCCATGAGCAGTTGCAGCATATCGTCTGGACACACGAGAAGTTCTTCCACGAGAGCGGAGAAAATGAGCGCTACCTCACCAAACTTGATATGCATGTCTTCTTCCCCCGCGAACTGCAAATGCTCTTCCTGGCTACCGGTTTCAGCATTGACGCCATCTATGGCAGCTATGATTGGAAGCCCTTTGGCAGAGGCACGCGCCAGATTGTGGTTGGACGTAAACCCAATGTTTAAATAATTCTGTAAATCACGTCAAATAGATAACAATATGGTCTCAAAAGAGCGAGAGAGGCTTGAGAAGAACGCCTTCAGAGCGGTTCAATCCAGCTTCTCTCGCTCTTTGTGCAGAGACAGGCCAGTTTATGAGAACCAGTTGACGCTGTTCATGACAAGTGTTAGAATATATCCTAGTTATGAGGTCGGAATAATTGAGAGCAATGCAAAGACAACACGACGTATTACCTGACGATATATTACGAGAGGATGAACCATGATGTTGCGGGTATCCACGAAAGGCGAATATGGCGTGCGAATCATGGTCGATCTCGCCCGTCATTATGGTGGCCGCCCCCGATCATTGACCGACATTTCGCAAGCGGAGACGCTGCCGCTAGCGTATCTGGAGCAACTGGTCAAGCTGCTGCGCGAAGCCGAGCCTGCACTGGTAGTCAGTACAAGGGGTGCGCATGGTGGCTATCGACTCAGCCGTCCTCCTGCCGAGATTACGATGGGGGAAATCGTGCGCGTGCTGGAGGGACCGATTGCTCCTATGATCTGTGCGACCGAAGGTGAGATGAGCCAGATCTGCGGCTATCTCGACGCCTGCAAGACTAAATACCTGTGGGCGCGAGTGCGCGATGCGGTGGCTCAAACGCTTGATTCGATCACATTAGAGGAGTTGGTCACGGAGACGGAGCAAGTGGGATCGCCCACGCATTTCATCTCTCTCTCGAATATTCACGTTGGCGTCAGTTCAGGCGAGTATTTGCCTGACCGACAGCCAGAGGCACCGCTACCAAACTAACTCAGCAGGAATCAAAGGTGGTGCATCCATTTGTTCCCCGCTCAGTGCGTGGGATAGATGATCATGTTTGCGAACCCTTTGTTCAGCTTTTTTGTACGGCTGCCTGTTTATCGTTCCGCATTCACTAATTGCAACGGCGAGATTTCGCCCCTGACTATAATTTAAGGAGTGGTCTAAGAGAATGGGATCTGAACTTGTTATTAAGAACCTTCATGCAAATATTGAAGGCAAACCAATTCTGCGAGGTGTTGACCTTGTTGTAGGGCAGGGCGAAGTGCATGCCCTGATGGGACCGAACGGGTCCGGCAAAAGCACTCTGGCGAACGTTGTCATGGGCAACCCCAAATATGAAGTGACCGATGGCGAGATCTGGTTTAAGGGTGAGAACATCCTCGAATATTCGCCCGACCGCCGCGCACGCATGCGTCTCTTCCTGGCCTTCCAGTACCCGATGTCCATCCCTGGCGTAAGCGTGGCAAACTTCCTGCGCCGCTCGTTGGAGGCGGTACGCGAAGGCAACAAGCCGCTTGAAGAGGGCGATAATCCTACCGGCCAGATGGCGAAGCGCAAAGCTATTCCCCCCCGCGAGTTCCGCAATCTGTTGAAATCAAAGATGGACCTGCTCAAAGTTGGTAACGAATTTATCAACCGCTCCATTAATGATGGCTTCTCCGGTGGTGAGAAGAAACGCGCCGAGATTTTGCAGATGGCGCTGCTGGAGCCTGAGATCGCATTGATGGACGAGACCGACTCTGGTCTGGACATCGATGCCCTCAAAATTGTTTCTGAGAGCGTCAACGCCCTGCGCGGTCCCAACGTGGGCATCCTGCTCATCACGCACTATCAGCGTATGCTCAACTACATCACACCCGACTTTGTGCATGTGATGTCTGATGGGCGTATTGTGAAATCTGGCGGCAAAGAACTGGCACTCGAACTGGAAGAGAAGGGCTATGAGTGGCTCAAAGTACATAGTGAGGTGACGGCTGATGCTTAATGCTCTGGCAACCGGGTTCACTCGCGACACGGTGGTGGAGTTATCGCGTCAGCGTGGCGAACCCGAATGGATGTTGCAGAAGCGCCTGGAAGCCTGGGAGATCTACGAAAAGACTCCCGCCCCGCTTGGTCGTCGTGGCGACCTGGGGACGCTGAAGGCGCTGGCGAACTTCAAATTCCAACAACTCAATCCCTATGTGCCAACCGAAGAGGGAAAGTTGCCCACTGCAATCGAGCAGTCTTTGCAGGAGGCGCTGGTCAACGAGCGCACTGGCTTGATCGTGCAACATAACTCGTCGGTTGTGCATACCGAACTGGTCGAGGCGTTGCGGCAGCAGGGTGTGATCCTCACCGATCTGGCAACAGCGGTGCGCGAACACCCCGAACTGGTGCAGCAATACTTTATGACAACCTGCGTGCCGGTCGATGCCAGCAAATATACGGCGCTGCATGCGGCGTTCTGGAGTGCTGGCTTCTTCCTGTATGTGCCGAAAGAGGTCGAGATCGAGAATCCCGTGCTGGCGCAGGTCTGGCTCGATGCCGCCTCAGCTGGTATCTTCTCGCACACGCTGATCATCGCTGAAGAGTTGAGCAGCGTTCGCTTCGTGCAAGAGTATGTCTCAAATGTTGCGAGCGGGCATCCCTCGTTGCTCAGTGATGTGGTGGAGGTCTATGCGAAGAACGAGGCGCGGGTTGAGTTCAGCAACGTGCAGGATCTTGACCAGAACACGTGGAACATCACCAACAAGAACGCGATCTACGACAAAGATGGTAGTGTGACCTTCGTCATGGCCGATCTGGGTGCGAAGCTGAGTCATGCCACTATCGGGGCGGGACTGCACGGCAACGGCAGCGCGGGCGAACTGGTCGGCGTCTTCTTCACCGACCATGACCAGCGCTACTCCATCAACACGCTTTCAGATCACGCCGCTCTCTCGACCAACGCTGAGACGCTGGTGAAGGGCGTGCTGACCGATGAGTCGAGGGTGGAGTTCGATGGGATGATTCGCGTTCGTCCCAAAGCGCAGCAGACGGCCTCGTTCCTCTCTGCACATGGCCTGCTCTTGAGCAAGAAGGCACGTGCAGAGTTTATTCCTGGTCTGGAGATCGCCGCCAACGAGGTGAGCGCCAGTCACGGAGCCACCAGTGGACAGATCGACGAGGAGCAACTCTTCTATCTGATGGTGCGTGGTATTCATCGCTCGGAGGCCGAGCGCATCGTGGTGCAGGGCTTCTTTGAGCCGGTCTTGCAGCGTATACCGCTGGAAAACCTGCGTATTCGCCTGCGCCGCAGCATCGTGCGCCGCATGAGTGGTGAGTACGAGACGGAGGCCGATACCTGGGTTGACGCTCAGGAGCGTTGGGAGATCGAGGGCGTCGATGAGAAGGCCATCTCGCTTGATGGTAATCCCAAAGACGACGAGATCCAGCTTAGCGAGTACTAGGATATGACGAGGCATCGCGCATGGTGTCTCGTCCTTTCGCGCATAATGGCGATGACAGAGGATCGTCGTTGTGCGCGAACAGGGTTAACAACTGGGGATGCACACGTCAATGATTACTGACCATACGACAACGACGCCTGGGACGGCAGGCTCACGTACTGTTGCTGATATTCGCAAGGATTTCCCTATCCTCTCGCGCTCGGTTCACGGGGGAAAGCCGTTCGTGTTTCTTGATAGCGGGGCCAGTTCGCAAAAGCCGAGTGCCGTCATCGATGCGATGGATCACTATTATCGCACCTACCATGCCAACGTGCATCGCGGCGTTTACGAGGTCAGCGAAGAGGCGACGGCGGCGATGGAGAAGGCGCGTGTCAAGGTGGCGCGTTTCATCAATGCCCGACAGAGCAAGCAGGTTATTTTCACCCGCAACACCAGCGAGGGCATTAACCTCGTCGCGTATAGCTGGGGGCAGGCTAATATCCATGCTGGCGACTTGATCATCGTTACTGAGATGGAGCATCACAGCAATCTTGTTCCCTGGCAACTGCTGGCCCAGCGTACGGGTGCGCGGCTGGAATTTATCCCGATCGACGATAACGGCCTGTTGCGCCTGGATGTCTACGAAGAACTTCTGCAGCAGCAGCCGAAGCTGGTAGCATTTACCCAGATGTCGAACGTGCTTGGCACGATCACCCCGACCCAACAGATCATTGCTCAGGCGCACGAGGCGGGCGCGATTGCGCTGGTTGATGCAGCCCAGAGCGTGCCTCATTTGCCGGTTGATGTACAGGCGCTGGATGTGGATTTCCTCAGCTTCAGCGGTCATAAGATGCTTGGCCCGACCGGAATAGGTGTGCTGTACGGCAAACGCGCCCTGCTGGAAGCGATGCCCCCATTTATGGGCGGTGGCTCCATGATTCGCACGGTGCAGTTGCGCGAGTCCACCTGGGCCGATCTGCCCTGGAAGTTCGAGGCGGGTACACCAGCTATTGCCGAAGCGATTGGCCTGGGCGTGGCGGTGGATTATCTGAATAGTCTGGGCATGAACGCCGTAATGCAGCACGAGCGTGAGATTACTGCGTATGCGATGGAACAGTTGCAGGCGGTCTCTGGCTTGACGATCTATGGACCTGATGCGAATCAGCGCGGCGGCGTGATCTCCTTTACGCTGGATGATATTCACCCACACGATCTGGCATCTATTCTGGATCAGGAAGTTGGTGTGGCGATTCGCGCTGGTCATCATTGCGCTCAACCGTTGATGGACCGTTATGGCCTATCTGCAACCGCACGGGCCAGTTTCTACGTTTATACTACTAAAGAAGAAATCGACGTGCTGGTACAGGGCCTGCACAAAGCACAGCAGATTTTCAGCTTGTAATTATTGCAAGGTGGATACTCTTACGCGTAGAGAGAGGGGTCTTGCCCACAAGACCTGGTGCGGGCGGTATTGCAAAATACTGAATAGAGGCAATTGTTATGTCAATGGATTATTATCGCGAATATATTCTGGATCACTATCGGAACCCGCGCAACTATGGAAAGCTGGAAGCGCCCGATGTGCATTCGGAGGACTCGAATCCGTTGTGTGGCGATCAACTTGGTATGGATTTGATCGTGGAGGGTGATCATGTCAAAGAGGTGCGCTTTCAGGGGCGCGGCTGTGCCATCAGCCAGGCGTCCGCTTCGATGCTCTCTGAGATGGTCCAGGGCCAGCCGATAGAGGATGTCATTAAGCTTGGCAAAGACGACGTTTTGGAGTCGCTTGGCATTCCAATTAGCCCGGCTCGCACCAAATGTGCTTTCCTCTCTCTGCGCGTGCTGCATCGTGGCCTGGCGATGGCAGGGTTGGAGAAGCCGGATCTGGATGATGAGGAAGAGGAGTAGGTTCGCCTCATGACCGACTTTATCAAAGTTGCCACGCTCGACGATGTAGGTGAGGGCGAGATGTATGCGATCGACGTGGACGGGGAACCTGTGTGCCTGACCAGGGTTGAGGGGCAGATCTACGCCTTCACCGATAATTGCACCCACATTAGCGGCCCCTTAAACGATGGTGAGCTTGAGGGCTGCGTCATCACCTGTCCCTGGCATGGCGCACAATTTGATGTGCGCACAGGCAAGGTGCTACGTGGGCCAGCTCGCCAGGATTTATACACGTATCTCGTCAAGGTGGAAGATAACGCTATTTTTATCAGTCTCCCCGACGAGTAGCGACATGCCTTGCGCTTGTCGTGGTGCCTTGCTTGTCGTGGGTGAGAAAGCCTTGCGCTTGTCGTGGGTGATAACACAGAAAAAGCTGTGAACCGCGACAAACGTAAGGCTTTCTCCCTACATGAGACGTTTGTTACCCTCTAAACTGTATGCGTGCCTTACGAGGTGAGGGCAGTTTGGGTTGAGATGGTTCCTCGCTGGTAGCGGGGTTACTGATCATCTGTTCGCGCAAGACATCGACCTGATCGATCATTGCCTGCTCCATCGTTTCCTGTCCCGCTGAGCCGACCCAGTGCATCATCGAGGAGAGGAATAGCTCCTTCAAATAGGCAAAGGAGAAGCCGTCGGTCAGTTCGCTCAGTTGGACCGCTCTGGCTTCGCTGATGTGCAGGGAAGGTTTAAGTGTCTCGTTCCAGAGAGTGATATAGGCCAGCCGTTCGGGCTGTTCTGGCAGATCGAAGGGATATTTACGATCAAAGCGGCTGGGACGATCCAGGATGGCAGGATCGAGCTTGTCGGGATGGTTAGTGGTGGCGAGGGTGACGACTCCGGTGTTGGCGGCAAAACCATCCAGTTCATTGAGGAAAAACGAGCGATTCTCGTCGTTCAACAGCGAATCGAGATCCTCAAGTACAAGAATGCAAGGAGCAGACTTGCGTGCGCGGTCAAAGACGGCGTGGATATTGTCTTCATCTGTTGAATGTTCTGCCTTAAAGCTTTTGACGTATAGACAAGGCATATTCAACGCATTGATCAGGGCTTTGACCGTGTGGGTTTTGCCGTTTCCAGGAGGGCCAACAAGCAAAATACCACGCTTCCAGGGGATGCTGTACTCTTCGTAGGTCTGTCGCATAGCGAAGAAGCGTTCCAGATCTTCGCGAATCTGCTGCTTTAAATTGCCACGTAAGATTAAATTGCCGAAAGAGGCATCCTGGATGGCCTGGAAAAGCTGAGCATCCTTTTTCCAGCAGCTACCAGAAAAGACAAGAACCTCGCCGCGCAACTCCGCATTCCAGCGGCACACCTCTTTAATGAACTCTTTTGCTATCTGGTGGCTATCGCTGAGAATCCAGTAGGTATAGGTGAGACTATAGCCTTCTGTCCAATGCATCACCAGAATATCGAGCGTATTTTCTTTCCATTGGATGGTAAACCAGGCATTTTTTGCAATGTCGCTTATTTCTTCTTCTTCTGATGATTCGCCCGCAATCTTATCCATGATGCTGCCGAAGCGAGAGATTAATTTGGCCCCTCTTGGGCCGATCACGCGCCCTTGCCATTGTGTGACGACCTGATCGTGGATGAACGTTTGCATCTCTAACGTGCAGTGGCCGCCCTGTGCGTAGGTTTCTACATTGAAGAGTCCATCATTGCCTTCAACTAATATTTTTTCAGGAAATTTTTCAGCCAGATATTGACTGACATGGTAGCCAATCGCAGTCGTAGGAAGAGCCAGAGCTTCGCGAATAATTTGTTCTTTTCCCAATAATATTTCTCCTGGAATGTTATATGATTGACGAAAGTTCTTTTGTATGTACGGATCGGACAGTAAAAAGTTGTTGTATAGGACATCCAGTTCATTCTATAAATCTTATGCAGCACAAATGCGAATATGATAGCAGCAAGTCCTATCTTAG
>JAICIM010000717.1 GCA_025928885.1 Ktedonobacteraceae bacterium
CTCGTTGGCATCGGCGAACGATGAGAGAATGTTGCTGCCAAACAGGAATAGCACATCAATGCGACCGGCGTTAAACGCCTCGCTGATGGCCGTCATATGGCTGGGAATGGCCGCCTCATGGGGTAAGCGCTCGGTGATATCTGCCAGCACATTGGCATAGCCGCTGCTCTCCGGTGCGCCACCGTGACGCTGCCCCAGACCGCCGCCTGCGACGCCATATTGTCCGATCAGCGCAGGCAGACAGGAGATGGCGCGAGCTGGCTCCCATCCATGCTGATGCTTGAACATCGAGCTGCCGCCCAGCACAATCACCGCCGGGGTCTGCGTAGCATAGCGGCGGGCCAGATCACGAATGCGCTCCGCATCGATGCCGGTGATCGCGGCTGCCCATTCCGGCGTGTACTGCTGCACATGATCGGCGAATTGCTCAAAGCCGAGTGTGTTTTGTTCTATAAATGATTGATCGTGCAGCCCTTCTTGCAAAATGACATGGGCCATCGCCAGCGCCAACGCCGCATCGCTGCCCGGTTGCAGCAGCAGCACCTCGTCGGCATGGCGCGAAGTCTCGCTACGACGCGTGTCGATATGCACAACATATGCTCCGCGCTTCCTTGCTTCGACCAGCCGGGGAGCGAGATCGGGCTGACTTGCCAGGGCCGCGCCCCACAGCAGGATCGTGCGCGAATTGGCCGCCATATCGTATTTTGTGCTGATCTTCAAAGCTCCGGTCAGCCCCAGACCATAGCCGCCCATCGCCCAGCAGACAATCGCGGAGATCCACTGTTGATAGCCGCCAATAGAGCCGAAACGGTTGACAAGGTTTCCCCCGATGCCCGTTGTGCTACCACCATGTCCGCGCCACAGGCCAACCCGTTCCGGTTGCGTCTGCTTGATGGCGTCAACGATCATGGTATAGGCATCATCCCACGAACACGGCTCCCAACGATTCTCGCCCCGCTCCCCGACACGGCGCAGCGGTTGTAAGAGGCGTTTGGGATTCGCAAAAATCTCCTGCGACGCTCGCCCTCGAATGCAGAGAAAACCCTGGCTATCCGGGTTGTTCTGGTCGCCCTTGAGCGATACCAGCCTGTTATCCTCAACCTCAACTGTCATCCCGCATTGCGTCGGTGTACAATTCATCGGACACATGGTTGTAATCTGGCGCTTCCCGACCATAGAGTTCTCCTTTACGCATATCTCAAAACTCGCTATTGAGTAGAGCATAACAGATGAATCGCGCCATCTCAAACAGCCAATGAACGGATTAGTTTGGCGAAATGGCCTGTTCTGATCGGGCATCGTAGCACTGCTGAGCGGTGACTATGGCCTCGATATTGGCCTCCGACCAGTCACAGAGCGCGGCCAACTGCTTGCAGAGCGTCTTGCCCAATGGCGTTAGCTCGTATTCGACACGCGGCGGCACCTCGGCATAGACGGTTCGCAATACCAGCCCATCGCGTTCCAGGCGGCGCAGGGTTTGCGTCAACATCTTCTGTGAAATATCACCAATCTGCCGTTGCAGCGCCACAAATCGCTGGGGCTTCTTTTCCAACTGCCCAATAATCAGCGCAGTCCATTTGTCGGCGATCAGGTCCAGCACCTGTCGCGCCGGACAATTGGGGTCATAAACATCATAGGGAAATAAAGTCTCCATTAGCAACCACCTTACTTTTAAGTGCGTATCCCACTTTTAAGTGCCTTCTTGCAAAAAGAAAGTTACCCCTTTATAGTAACTATTAAAGATTGCTCTGTCAATCGTTCCCGCAATCGTGAGCGACACCCGTGTATGGTAGGGGCGACACTTGAAGGTTTGGATAGACGTGTCAACAATTGGTCGCACACAAATTAACGGGATCACATCAATAAACAACAGGTTTGAATAATAGAAAGGACCATTTCTATGTATGCTATTACAGGTGCGAGCGGTAAGCTTGGCCGTCTCGCACTACAACATTTGCTCACGCTCGTTCCAGCCGAACAGATCATCGCCACGACGCGCAACTCGCAGGCGCTGGAGGATCTTGCGGCAAAAGGTGTTGTTGTGCGGCGTGCGGACTTCTCCGAACCTGCGACGCTCTCTGATGCCTTTGCCGGAGCCACCCGCCTGCTTATTATCAGCACCGATACGATTGGTCAACGCGTCGAACAGCATAAAGCGGCGATAGAGGCGGCAAAGCATGCTGGCGTGCAACATATCACCTACACCTCGGCTCCCGATGCCGCCACGGACGCGCCACACCCGGTTCAACAGGAGCATGCGTATACCGAAATTGCTCTGGCCGAATCTGGTCTGGCGTGGACGGCTCTACGCAACAGTTACTACGCCGAGCTGCTGACCGATATTTTGCCCACGTTGCGAGTTGGCAATGAGCTGCTCGTGCCAGAGGGCCATGTCAAGCCGGCCTGGATTGCCCGTGACGACTGCGCCCGCTCAGCTGCTTTTGTGCTGGCTGGCAAGAGCGATCTCAGTGGTCCCCACGATCTCACCGGCCCGGAGGCGCTCGGTTTTGCGGACCTCGCTCAGCGCTGGTCCCAGCTCTCAGGCCACACAATCACGCCCATCATCGAGTCTGATCAGGAACTGACTGCCCGCCTGGTTGCCAAAGGGCTTCCAGAACAGGCTGCGACGGGAACGATCGGCCTGCTTGCCTGGTTCACCCGCAATGGTGAGACCCGCGTCACGAACGTTGTTGAGCAGATTACAGGCTCAAAAGCGGTTCCGGTCGATGTGCAACTCCGCTCCCTCGACTAGCTTCGTAGCCGCGCGACTGTATCGCGCCTGGGTCAGCTTGGGATGCCGTTCGAGGGCGCGATACAGTCGCGCGGCTACGAAAAATCTTACCCGGTTTTGAAAGCAACATTTCACATAAGTAAGGCTGGTTGGTTCATCCCCGCCTTCAAATAGAGCCAGGCTTTCCAGACCCTGCAATATAACAAAGCTGCTGAAGCAGTGCTTCAGCAGCCAGGGAGAGATGCAAGATTGCGCCTCTCAAACGGTTATGGGCCAATCAGTTGTCGCCAAATGGGAACAGTTCTTAGAACATGTTCCATAAAGCCTGATTGGTGACCTCATGGTGATAGATAATCTCCGAGGTTTTAATCTGC
>JAICIM010000647.1 GCA_025928885.1 Ktedonobacteraceae bacterium
CGCTCCGGCTGACCGTGCGCAAAGATCTTCAGGTGCCAGAGCCGCAATTTGTGACGGCTGGCCCGCTGACCGCACGCACCAATACCGCTGGCTACTATGCTACCGATGGCATTGGACCCGATCTGATGGAGGCGACGCGCAATGCCATTCGCCATATGATCGACCATCTCCAGCGTACCTATCATCTCTCACGCGCCGATGCTTATATGCTATGTAGCGTGGCCGTTGATCTGAAGCTGTGCGAGGTAGTGGATGCGCCCAACTGGGTGGTCAGCGCCTTCCTGCCTTTAAGCATTTTCTCCAACCCGGCTTAGCTCTCCATATGCAAGTCAGACGAAGAGAGATCCAGGATGCGCACCCTGGATCTCTCTCTTTATTTGATCCTCACAGCGCATGAGGCTACAAATTGTCCCGCGATGGCCCAAACATTTTATGGATATTTAATTGACAAGCGCCTTCTCTCTCAGTAGACTCATTCTTGTGAGCTATTCACCGTCTGGCCTGCAAGAGGAGATCGCAAATGAACTATATGATGCAGATAACTATCCAGGATATGATTCAGCAACTGTCACGATATGGATTTCAAGAGCGCACGGAAGCAGCAAACAAGCAAAACGGGATGAAATATCTTTGTGCGTTCAAACGCATGAACAGTGATGATGATGTCTTCTATTGTTGCGTGACGGTCGCTGATGTCTCTGCTCTCCTGACGCTGGTAGAAACGGCAGCCCGGCAAGGGCGGCTGGAATAGGCTCACAGTGCGCAATACATCAGCGATCACCTATTCCAACCGCCTCAAAGTGAGAGAAGTGCTGATGCGTGACAGCTCCGTCTATGCTTGCTCGGCGCTCCCTACAGGCTGTTCACGGCCACCAGACTCTTCCCACTCTCCCTGTAGCTCAAGATCAACGGCCAGATCGATATGCAGTTGCTCAAGCACCTGTTCGTGCATGAGCGTCAACAGGCCAATGACATCAGCGGCGTGCGCCCCACCCAGGTTAATGAGGTAATTGGCATCAGCCGAAGAGACCTGGACGTTGCCAAGCATTCTTCCCCTCATTCCTGCTCGCTCTATGAGATGGCTAGCATCCTGACCAAAGGGATTTTTGAACAGCGGCCCGGCATGGCGCTGGCGTTGCTGTCCATGTATGGCTTTGAACTGCTTGAGCCGCTGATGGAGATGTTGTGGATCATCGCGATACAGTGTCAGTGCGAGGCGTAGAATGATTTCTCCCGGCTCGATCATGGTGCGCACCGACGGCTCCAAATGCTCATCTTTGTCGAACGAGGCACAGCGCTGCACCCGGAAACGACTGTGGCGATTGCTCAAATCAAGCTCGCTGTGTTCATAGCGGCGCACCATAGGATAGGCAATAGTATCTTCCCCATCGAGATTGGCTCCCCGCGCATCCAGCACCTCCAACCACTGCAAGCGCTGCCCCACATCCTCGTTATGCGCCCCCGCGTTGCTGACGATACCTCCTCCCAACGTTCCTGGAATATCGGCACCAAACTCAAGGCCACCCCAGCCCTGATCGGCCAGTTCATAGGCAAGATGCGGCCAGCTGATACCCGCATCAGCGATAAGCAACCCACGCCCATTGCCAAGATTTTCTACTGTATAAGAATGGGTGGCAACCCGCGCAACAATGCCACGTACCCCCGCATCGGCAAAGAGCACATTCGAGCCGTTGCCAATAATCAGCAACGGATAATGTTCTTCCGCGCAGGTGTTGACGAGTTGGACCAGTTCCTGCATGGATTCCAGCGATACCCAGAGATCCACCGGGCCACCAATACCTAACGGACTATATTTCGCTAACGGCTCGTTGCGACGCACACGATCCTGAAAGTGCGTATGTAAGAGCGTATATGCTTCATCCTGATTGAACGCCATGAGAAGTGCCTCCTGATTCAGTAGAAAGAAACTAGTGCAAGCCTCAACCGCTGCCACATCCACCATTTCCTCTCTCACAATATAGTGAGAATATACCCCTTATACATCACAGCGACCTATCGAGTTGCTTCATTCACCTCACATTTCGATCACAGTCCCTTTTACTTGAACTTTTGTTCTTTATCCGCTAAGAAAATCATCGCATCCGTGTTTTTCTCCCCCTGTGATATGCCTGTGATAGAACATGTTCTCTATGTGACGGGAAAGAGATACCGTCACAGTATGCTATAGCCAGAGAAAAGAAGAAACGAACATCGAGAACAAAGAAACATTCGAAAACATTTCTTCTTCCTTCTCACAGCAAAAATTCGCAATTATAGTACTTGTTAGAAATGTATCTCTCAAGTGATGCCGTTCTCATTCAGGCACATTATAAAACAAAGGAGTAAAACAATGCGTGCCTTCCAATTGCAGCCACAAGTAGCAACCCAGATTCCCGAACCTCCTATCGCTCGCTTTTTCTTTGCCGACACTCGTATGGCCTGGCTCTGGTTGATCGTTCGTTTGTATGTTGGTTATCAGTGGATCTCCGCCGGTTTTGAGAAATTGACTGGCTATTCGCTGTTTGGGGAAGCACAAAAAGGTGGGGCCTGGATATTTTCCGGGCATGATAGCGCGGCAATGGCCGGCTTTGTAAGCGGCGCATTGAAACTCAGCACGGGAGCGCACCCCTCTGTTCAGGGCTGGTATGCCTGGTTCCTGCAAAGCCTGGTTCTGCCTAACGCCGCCTTCTTCGCATATGTCATCACCTTTGGTGAAATCCTGGTTGGTCTTGGCCTGATCTTTGGCTGCTTAACCGGTATCGCGGCCTTCTTCGGAGTCTTCATGAACCTGAACTTCATGCTGGCAGGCGCGGTAAGCATCAACCCGGTTATCGGTGCGCTGGCTCTCTTCCTGATCCTGGCATGGCGCGTCGCTGGCTACTGGGGTCTTGACCGCTACGTCCTCCCAATCCTGGGGACGCCCTGGACCGGCTCTCTGGCTCGCACCAGGAAACCTGTACTGGCAACCAGTTAGCTCACACAACAACATATTCTTCCATAAAAAGGAGAAAGGAGCCAATCGGCTCCCTTCTCCTTTTTGCTTTTATTCTATCCCTCAAGAATCACATCGCGTATCATGATTGCCTTCATTACACGATTACGACATACACGAGCTTAGCTTCGCCGATCCTTCAGCTTCAAGCAATAGGCTACCACCAGACCGAGCAGGACAATCATTGCCAGCAGCGCTCCCCAGACAATCAACAGGTGCGTCGTCGCCTGCGCTTTGCTACACGTTGAGAAGAGCGTGCCACAGTAGGCAAAGCTATCGACCCCCAGTTTATCGGCGTGCAGGCCAATTGACGAACCCAGTCCTGCTATTGCCCAGCGGGCAGCAAAGATGCCACCAAATGCCTGGGCAGCTGGACCATCCAGAGTGAAGACGATGCCGGAAAAGATGACCTGGGGGATCAACAGGATCGGCACAAAGCTCATCGCCCGATCCGTGTTCGGCGCAAGGGCTGAAACAGCTAAACCGAGCATCAAGCCTGCCAGCGAGGTGAGCGCCAGCGTAATGTAGATCTCCAGCACCACCGGGAGAAAGATGCCCTGATGAAATGGTATGCGTGCGTTGACCATCAACACCAGGATCGCACTTTGCAGCAAGCAGAGCAGGCCAAGCACGAAGCATTTCGAGAGCATATAGGGCGCGATGCCAAGATTGACGGCACGCTCCCGATGATAAATCTTCCCCTCTTTGACGACCTCACGGGCGGCATTAATACAGCCAAACATCACGGCGGCAAACGACATGATGAACAGCACTTCCTGGGCCGTCACACCCGAACTGGGAACGATCGCATCCTGCAAGATTTGCTCTTTACTTTTCCCTTCGCTGGCCGCAAACGCCTCGCCTTCGGGCGTCTTGAGCAGATCCACGACCCGCTGGCAATCGGTGGAAACAATGGGGCCTGACGTTGCGGTAATATCTGCC
>JAICIM010000375.1 GCA_025928885.1 Ktedonobacteraceae bacterium
ACCATTCGGATGCTCATAGCCTGACGAGAAGGGCCGCTACCGAATGTGGGGAGGCGATACCGGACCAGCTAGCAGGGCATGAAATCCTGCTGCATGGAGAAGGTCTTAACAATCAGCACCCGCTAAGGAAGGACGCCACACATGAGCCTTACACTTACCCGCCAACAGATGTTTGCCCTTTTACTGCTTGCTTTCTTTACCGTTCTCATTCTCGGCACCATTATCACCGCCAGCGTTATGCATACCGATGTATGGCACATGTTGACTTCATTCAACGTATCTACAGCTCTTATGAGTCCACATAACTAGCCAGTGTAAGACCCATGTGCATGAGTCAGATAGGCACAACGACGTGCTGAACGAGCAAGCTTTTCGCCAAAGCTCGAAGGTGAGTGAGGGCGTGTAGATAGAACGAATTTTTAGGAAAGGAGCAAGGAAGATGTCTCATTACGACTAAACTCCACTAATACAAACGCCCACCTGCATATGACAGGTGGGCGTTTTATTTTTTGTGCCGATATGTCTATTATAACCATATCATATGGTGCTGCCATCAACCATTATGACATAATAAATACGGCTTCTGGCATTGTTGCCCATCGAGCAGCGATTGCCCAAAAGCACAACAAATCGTTTTTAAGTCGTCGAGAGAAGAAAGAGAGACGTATCTTGTCAGTATTTGATGTCGTTCGCACCGTGCTGGCCGTGCGCCAGTTTCGCGATGAGCCGATCCCCGAAGATGTTGTGCGAGAGATTGTCGAGGCGGGCCATCTGACGGCCAGCGCCGGGAATCAGCAGCCCTGGCACTTTATTGTCGTGCAGGATAAGGAGACGCTGCAGAAGCTTGGTGAGCTGGCGAAAAGTGGCCCCTATATCGCTCAGGCTCCTCTGGCGATTGTTGTGGCCGGCGAACAGACCCCTTTTGCAGTCTCAGATGCCAGCCGGGCCATTCAGGATCAGATCCTCACCGCCTGGGAGCATGGCGTCGGCTCAAACTGGGTCGGCTTCAACAATCTGCCACAGGTCAAACCCGTCCTGGGCATCCCCGATAACATCGATGTCATTGCTATAATCCCCTTTGGCTATCCAGTAAACAAGGTCGGCAAGGGCAACAAGAAGCGCAAGCCGCTGGGAGAGGTCGTGCATCGCGAACGCTGGGACCAGCCGTTTGCATAGAGAGTTCATATGTGGATGGGAGGATGCGGGGCCTGGCGCTTGTCGCCGGTAGGGGGCATCTATTTCTGCGTGGTGCCGCCCCACCGCGACAAGCGCCCACCAGAACCCCCAACCGCCCCTTGTCGCTACGGATGATCCCACATTCTCTTAAATCTCCAATTATCTATTCTTCATTTGAGCGCTATTATCTCCTTTCGCCCGCTCTTGTCATGTTGCAAGGTCATGCTTTAGAATGTGTTGGTCATAAGCCAGCTTGAATGTATGTGACATTTGTACAGAGAAAGGGGAGCATCGATGGCCCCAACATATGCTAGCAATCCCACGCCCTATGAGGATGTTGACGCCATTCTGCGTTTGCTCTACACAAAACAGCAGACCGTGCTGGGTTCTCAGCTCGTCGGCCTCTATCTCTATGGTTCGCTCTCCCTGGGCGACTTCGATCCAGCGTCCAGCGATATCGATTTTTTGACGGTGACAGCCGATGAGCTATCAGAAGAGACGGTGGAGGCGCTACGCACGATGCATGCTGAGATTGCCAGCAGCGGCCTGCCCTACGCCGATCACCTGGAAGGCTCATACATTCCCCGTGCGGCCCTGCGGCGCTACGATCCAGAGCAGGCAAACCATCCTACCATCGGCGTCGATTGGGGATTTCATATAGGCGAACATGGGAACAACTGGATTATTGAGCGCCAGATCGTACGTGAGCATGGGGTGGTCATCTACGGTCCTGCGCCACAGACCCTGATCGATCCGGTCCCGCCACAAGAGCTACGGGCGGCGGTCTGTCGGCACCTCAAGACGCAATGGCAACAGATGCTTGCTGGCGATCTGGAATGGCTGCGTCCACGCAACTATCAGGCGTTTGCCGCCCTGACCATGTGCCGTGCGCTCTATACCTTGCAGCACACCACCACCGTCTCCAAACCACAGGCCGCTGCCTGGGCGCAGGAGCACTATCCACAATGGCGACCAATCATCGAGCGGGCTATGGCATGGCGCTCTCAGACCGAAGTGGATGATCTGACAGAGACCGTGGCCTTTGTGCATGAGGCGCAGGCGCAGGCTCTTGCGTTTTGTGGCAATGAGGACATTGTATCGTAGCTGGCAGATACAGTATACACTAAGATCTATGCTATATTTTTATCAGGAGGCGCTACATGAAGACGATTGGCTTGATCGGTGGGTTGAGCTGGGAATCAACCAGCGAGTATTATCGCTTGCTCAATATAGGGGTCAAGAAGAGGCTTGGCGGATTGCACTCGGCCCAATGTGTGCTGTATTCATTCGATTTTGCGGGCATCGAAGAGCTACAGCATCAAGGGCGCTGGGATGAGGCCACACAACGAATGAGCAGTGCCGCTCAGGCCGTTGAGCGAGCGGGTGCTGATTTCTTGCTCATCTGCTCCAATACAATGCATCGCATGGCCGATGATGTACAGCGCAATATTGATATTCCCTTATTACATATTGCAGATGCCACCGCCCGACAGATCACCGCTCAACATGTGCAGCGCGTGGGGCTGCTCGCTACTGCTTTCACGATGGAGCAGGAGTTTTATAAAGGGCGCCTCACACAGAAGTATGGTCTGAACGTGTTGATCCCTGCGCCGGAAGAGCGTACAGTTATCCACGACATCATCTATGGTGAACTCTGTCTTGGCGAGATTCGACAGGCCTCGAAGGAAGCCTATCAGCGCATCATCGCACATCTGGTCAGCGAAGGAGCTGAGGCTATCATTGCAGGCTGCACAGAAATCATGCTGCTCATCGCGCAAAAAGATTGCCCGGTTCCGCTTTTTGATACCACCTCTATTCATGTTGAGGCCGCAATAGAGCTTGCTTTGCAGACAAACCCGGCAATACTATGAAAGAACGGCTGCATCAAAACTAAACATTGTTGAGGTAAAATTTAAGATGTGGACACTCTGCCAATAGAGCGAGAACGAATTTTTGTGACTTTTTGGATAATAGCGCATCAAAATTGAGGGTAAGATGGTACAATAGAAAAACCTGGATATTGGGGAGGCAGATTCGCTCTGTACCCTGATGGAAACCGTATGCAGATAAGGGATTGAGGGATGTCTGATAGTAGCAATGATCTTGTAGGGGAGCAGATAGGCAATTATCGCCTGTTACGCCTGCTTGGCAAAGGCGGTTATGCCAATGTCTATCTTGGAGAGCATATTTATCAAAAGACGCGGGTAGCTATCAAGCTCTTTCATCGCAACGTGTCCGACGCCGATCTGGAAGAGATCCTCACCGAAGCACGCACGATAGCGCGACTGGAACATCCCCGCATTATTCGTATTTTTGAATGCAACGTTGAAAACGAATACCCTTATCTAGCGATGGGCTATGCTCCTCAAGGATCGCTCAGGCAGCGCCATCCCAGGGGAACGCGCCTCCCATGCTCCCTGGTCGCCTCCTATGTTGAGCAGATCGCGGCGGCGCTGCAATATGCGCACGAACACAGGCTGGTGCATCGCGATGTCAAGCCGGAGAATATGCTTGTTGGTGAAGATGGTCAACTGTTGCTCAGCGACTTTGGCCTCGTCACATTTGCCCGCACAACCGGCAATCAGACGACCGGTGATATGCGTGGCACGGTAGCTTATATGGCCCCGGAGCAGCTTCATGGCAAGCCACGCACCAAAAGCGACCAGTACTCCCTCGCTATCGTTGCCTACGAGTGGTTGTGCGGACAACGCCCCTTCGGTGGTGCCTTCGCGGAGATTGCTAGCCAGCACATTCTCGCTGCGCCGCCATCGCTCAGAGAACAGGTGCCGGATCTGCCTCCAGCGGTCGAACAGGTCATCTTCAAGGCGCTGGCTAAGCATCCCGCGAACCGCTTTGAAAACATTACCCTGTTTGCCCAGGCGCTTCAGCAGGCTAGCTTGACACCCGCCTCGGCTGTCTCATCGCCCACACCGGCACAGAGCGTCGCGTCTCAAACGTTGACACCGCCGGACCCGTCTCATATCTCGTCCGATCTGTTGCCCTCTGTTCCTCCCGCGAGGCTGCTGGAAGAGTTGTCAACGCAGATCGATGCGCAACAGCTCTGGTCATACGACAGCCCCAGCTTGCAGCCAGTTCGGCCTGCATCATCCATCAGTGCCGCAGCAACGATTCCAATGCAGCCTGCGCCATCAGCGAAGTTCATACACAATCGGACGTTCAGAACGCTGGTAATCCTGGCCGGGCTGTTTCTGCTGATCGGCGGCAGCTTTATTGTGGGCAGTGGTATCCTCGCGCCATCTCAGCCAACACCAAAGCCGCCCGCAGTGAGCGGTGGTATGAGTACAAAGATCGTCAGTACAGCTACGGTTCCAGTCACAAACACGGTGGTAAGTCAGCCGCCAACCGCAACGGCAACCCCGCCGCCAGCGACGCCAACGCAGACGCGACCGACCGCGACGCCCACGCCGCATGCGACCGCAACTGCCACTGCGCAAACGACGCCAACTGCGACGCCCACGGCAACAGCAACTCCCACACCTTCGGTGCCAACGTTGCCTACTGTTATAAAGGGTTTGTTCCCGTGAGAGGCGGTCCCAGGCGAATGCGCTTTCGTAGCTGATCGAGCGTATTCTGCCAGCCAAAGGTCTCTTCCCACCAGGTCGCACCCGCATCGATGAAGGCCGCGATTGTCTCGGCATCGGCGGCTTTATCGGTGCCGCTGGTTCTCCCGGAGGCCACGATAGCCAGCGGTTTTTCTGCTGTGCGATAGGGTTGCATATAGTTGACGATCTCGCGTAGATCCTGGGGAGTAATCTCGTGATCGCGGATCAGAGGGAAGACGCCATCCCATTGTGCGGCGCGACGAAACGGCTTTTTGTTCGGCCAGAAGCCTGCGATCCAGACGGGAATATGCGGTTGCTGATAGGGACGGGGCAGGAAGCGCACGTTGGAGAGCTGGTAATGCTTCCCCTTATAGCTCACCTCCTCGCCGCTCCACAGTTTTGCCAGGACCTCTAAGCCCTCGTCAAGCATTTCGCCATGCTGCTTTGCATCAACCGTTTCGCCGAAACCGCTAAATTCCCGGCTGCGATCGCTGCCCAGGCCAACGCCAAGTATCAGGCGGCCATGTGAAAGATGATCGAGCGTCACCGTCTCGCGTGCGATCTGCCAGGGGCGACGACGAGGTAGCGGCGTGACCATCGTGCCAAGCAGGATACGCTGTGTGCGCAGAGCAATCGCGCTCAATGTGATCCAGGGATCGGCCATGATTGGTGTGTCCTGGGTGCCGCGCATGTTATAGTTGATGTGGTCCCAGAGGAAAAACGCATCCCAGCCCGCCTCTTCGGCCTCATACGCCAGTTCAGCGATAACGTGTGGGTCGCTGGCGATGCCAAAATTTGGTATATCGATAGCAAAACGCATGGACGAAATCTCCGACATTGATAAATAGTGGAAAAGATATTGTGAGATAGTAAAGCAGCCTGAGCTGTTCCCATTATTATTATAAAGTATTTTGTCAAGTGGCACATCGTTCATCTGGACGATGCGTTTTTGCTCAGGTTTCCTATATACTCTCGCCGTTGTATAGATGCAAGTGAGAAAGGATTATCTTCATGCTGGCGAGACAACTGGGCTTACCACGAATACGTGGATCAGAGGGATTTCTTATAGCGATATTCATCGATGCGCTGGGGACGGGCCTGTTTCTGCCATTTTCGTTGCTCTACTTCCATGTTGCCGCCGGGTTGCCGCTGGTGACGGTTGGCTTTGCGCTCAGTATCGCAACCATTTTCACGCTGCCAATCGCGCCGCTCACGGGTTGGCTTGTGGACCGTTTCGGCGCACGCTATGTGGTGATCGTTGCCCAGCTCTTGCAGTGTGCGGGCTTTTTGGGATTTCTCATCGTCAATAGCGCACCAACTTTGATTGCCTTTGCGCTGTTGAGCGGGGTTGGGCAGCGTATGTTCTGGTCAGCCTATTTCACGCTGGTTGCTGATATCGCCGAACCGTCTGAGCGCGACCGTTGGTATGGTCTGTCGGGAGCGGCACAAAATATTGGCCTCGCGCTGGGTGGCCCGCTGGCTGGATTGCTGGTTGCAAGCGGTGGGGAGTTGGGGTATCACATCGTTGTCATCGCCAACTGTGTGAGCTTTTTGTTGGCTGCGGTCCTGCTGCTCTTCGGCGTCCACACGAAACGTCCTCAACAGCAGGAAGTCACGGAGGTCGGTGGGTATCGCACCATGATGCGGGATCGGCCCTTTCTCATCCTGACCCTGACCGGCGTCCTGTACGCGCTGGGAAGCATGTTTCTTGCTCTGGGCATTCCCATCTATATCACCACGACGCTGCGCCAACCGGCATGGGTGATTGGCTTCGTGCTGGCATTTAACACGATCTTGCTGGCGACGCTGCAAACCATCGTTGTGCGGCAACTGGAGCCGTATCGACGCACTCGCGCTCTGATGCTTTCCGGGCTATTATGGGGCCTCTGGTGCGGAGCGACGGCGCTGGCAATCTTCATCCCGTCCTGGCTGCTGCTGCCATACATATTTGGGATTACCTGCCTGTATACTCTGGGCGAACTCATCAATGGGGCCACCTCAAATGCTCTGGTCGCGGCTGCCAGCCCGGACGCATTGAGGGGCCGCTACCTCGCCTTCTTCCAATTTTCGTGGAGCGTTGCCAGCATCGTCGCGCCCGGTCTGTTCACCACGCTCTTCTCGTTTGCCCCGACCCTCCCCTGGTTGGTTGTTGGCGTATTGATGCTGCTTGCCAGTTTGAGCATTTATCGCCTGGAAGCGCATCTGCCCAGGCGTGCCATCTACAAAGAGGGGAAATAAGAACGTGAAGGTTTGTCGTAGTTGCGCGACTTTATCGCGCCTGGTGGCCCTTTTGTGAATGGTGAGCCAGGCGCGATAAAGTCG
>JAICIM010000449.1 GCA_025928885.1 Ktedonobacteraceae bacterium
AAAAGCTGGCACTCCATGCGGGAAAAGCGGTGTCAGGTGCGAGACCTGGATATGTGGTAAGGCGGCAATGCTGGCAATAAGCAAAATAACAACGATACCGCCAGACAACAGCAGTTGCAGATGACCGCTCAGGCGTAGCCCGCGCAGATTGGCGGCAATGGCCAGGATGAAGATGAGCGCGGCCACCAGGAAAGCGGCTGTGCGCCCCCAGCCAACCGCCGCTGCAAAAAAGTAGAACCAGCCCACGATGCCGCCCCAGACCGGACCAAAGGCGCGACTTGTGAAGGTTGCCACTCCTCCCGCATCGGGGAAACGTGTCGCCAGAAAGGCAAAGGTTAGAGCCAGTGGCAGGCCAAGCAGGCCGTCAAAGGCCCAGGCCAGCAGCGAAGATGGTCCTGCCATGCTCGCTGCCACACCGGGGAGGATCAGAACGCCTGCTCCAACAACCGCCCCGACATAGAGTGCAATCGCCTGGGGTAAAGTAATACTGCGGGTGAGAGATTGTGCTGCCATCCTGTCTTCTCGCTATTCTTCTACTGATTGCAATACAGTGTTTGTTGCTATACGTGCGGCCTCGCTCACCTGCCGCCCATTTTCATAATAGGTCGAGAGCGCCAGCATCGTTAAGGTATTTTGCACGCCCGGCAGGTTGCGGATACGACTGACGAATTGCTCTAGAGCGCGGGGAGAAGCCACACGCGTCTTGATGACGATACACCATTCTCCGGTCAGGCTGTAACATTCCTCCAGCATCGCATCTTCCATGTTCATTCGACCAATGTACTCGCTTATTTGTTGTGCCGACCAGATGGAGCTGACCAGCGTAAATGAGGTCAGCGGCAGGCCGAACGCCTCCCAATCGATCTGTGCCTGATAGCCACGAATGACGCCCGTCTCTTCCAGGCGCTTCATTCGCTCATGGACCGCCGGCCTGGAGAGATGTACCGCGCGGGCAATCTGTTCCTGGCTCAACCGTCCGTTGCTCAATAACAATCGTACAATCGCTCGATCTATCTCGTCCATCGCTCTCTCCCATTGCTCGTTTGCACTTAAAGCGAAAGTTGACCTTTCGTTGCTAAGTATAGAATTGAAGGATACGATTTGTCTATATGTTCAGAAAAAAACAAACGAATCGTCGGGAAATGCAGATTTGGAGTTGAAATAGAGGGCGCGAACTGACGGATCGTTGGCCCTCGTCGCAGTTTAGAGCATGGCCCGGACCGCATCAATGGCCCGTTGCGTGGAGGCGATGAAGCGCGTGTCGCCCTTCTCTTTGCGTAGAGCAATAGCCCGTTCAAAGCAGTCCAGCGCCTCGCTCAATTTCCCCTGCTCAACCAGGCAACGGCCCAGATGGTGCAGGGCGACATCTTCGTAATATGGTTGGTTGAAGTCCTGCATCTTGTGCAGCGCCTCTTGAAAGAGGATCTCGGCCTGGTCGCGGTTGCCGCAATATTGTTGCGCCGTCGCCAGACTGATGAGGGTGACGATCTCAATGCGAGCATTGCCCAACTGCTGGGCCAGGGCCAGCGCTCGCTCCAGAATAGGCACGGCTCGCTCTTCCTGCCAGAGATTGGTATAATTGGAGCCGATGCGACTGATGAGTTCAATCCGCGTCTGCTCATCTTTGGCCAGCACCAGGGCAGCGCTGTCTCGTTCAATTTTTTGAGCAAGTGCCACCGGGTCCGGCGATTGATAGCGTTGGAAAAAGGTGTGTTCTTCAGGCATAAATCCTGCTTTCATATATGGGCGGCGAGTTGCGTACGTATGCATAATTAATCTGTTTCATGTGTAATCAAAGGAAGCGTGAACCAGAAGGTTGAACCCTGTTCCGGCTTGCTCTCAATCCCAACCATGCCTCCTAGTTGTTCAATGATAGTACGGCTGATGTGTAATCCCAACCCCAGACCAATGCCGGAGCCGCTTTTGACCTCTACTCCTGGTACGCGATAAAAGCGTTCCCAGATGGTTTGCTGCTGTGCGAGAGGGAGTCCCGGCCCCTGGTCGCGCACCAGCACCCGCGCCTGTCCCGGCTCTGCCTGTTCGACCCGCACCAGCACTGCTTTGTCGGCCTCCGAATATTTCAGGGCGTTGGACAGGTAGTTATCGATCACCTGTTCGATACGGTCCCGATCGGCCTGCACAAATAGTGAATTCTCCGGCATCTCCAATGAGACCGTGCGGTTGGGCGTCTGCGTGCGCTGATCGAGCACTGTGCTGTTGACCAGCGCCACCAGATCGATGGTTTCGGGATGGAGGTTCAGATGTCCGGCCTGAATGCGCGATACGTCGAGGAGATCGCGGACCAACCGCGTCTGACGGCTGGCCTGATGCACGGCCCGTTCCGTTAGCTCATAGGTGGCCGTGAGGCGATTTTTCGCGGCGCTGGAAAGAGTCGCCTCGTCTTTCAAGAGCCGTTGGAGCTGGCGTTGTGAGAGCTGGAGGCAGGCACGAATGGTCGTGAGAGGCGTGCGGATCTCGTGCGCGGCGATGCTGAGAAATTCGTTCATCAGCCGGTTGGTCTCTTGCAGCGCCAGCACGCTGGCTCGGGCCTCGGTGCGCTCAACCTCAAGCTGTTCGCGCTCAATCACCAGCGTCGTGAGCTGAGCAACCGCACGGGCAACCGCTATATCTTCTCCGGTATAACTCTGATCTGGTTGTCCATTATCGACGGCGAGCAGGCCAATTAAGCGGTTATTGCTGAGCAGGGGGATCGCCAGAGTGAGGCCGAAGCCGTAATAGTTGCGGCTAAGCGGCGGCTGGCTGGCTAAATCCAGAATCAGCGTCTCTCCGGCCTGTAATTGCTGTAATAGTTCAGGGGTCAGGTAATCATTGGCAGATGATGTGGCGACTTCGCTCCACCATTGCTCTAATTGTTCTATTGATAAGCCGGTTACCGCAAGTGGAGTATTATGGCCTGTTTGCTCATCTATGAGTGAAATGCTCATACGATTGCTATTGAGAACCGGTTGCGCCAGATTTGCTAAATGTTGAACTGTATGCTGCAACACCTCTAACCCCTGCTCACGTGAGGGATCTTCTTTTTTAAAGGGATGAAAGACGACCGTTTGCGCCATCACCAGCAGTGCTTCCAGTGCTTTGCGCGTGCGCTGCTCCAATGCATAGCGCTCTGTTTCGTCGCGTAAAATAATAACGGCCCCCAGGCGCTGGCCCTGTATGCTGGTGATCGGTGCGCCGCTGACGTGCAGCCAGATCTCCCGACCGGTTGGCGTGGTGACGCGAATGGTAACCGCCTGCTTGCCAACCAGATGTTCGCCACGCAAGATGCGCACCGACGGGATCTGATCGAGCGTCAGTGGTTCGCCGCGTTCGTCATGAATGATAATGTGCTCGACCCGTTTGGTGAGGGAAAAGTGAGAGATATCCCCGCCTGCAAATTCGCGGTAGAGCGCCTGCGCAACCGGGTTGATGTGGATGATTTCGCCCTCTAAATCGTAGACGGTGACGGCATCGGTCATCGTGCTGAAGGTTGTTTCCAGCAGGCTAGCCCGTTCAGCTGCCTCCCATTCGGCCTTGTGCAGGTCGGAGAGATCGCGCGTGACGGTGACGGCTCCCTCTATCTCGCCATGCACGTTGCGCCAGGGGGCCGCGCTGACAGCCACGTAACGATCTTGCTGCGTTTCTGGCTCTTGCATAATTATTTCAGAGCTATTGATCGTTGCGCCCTGTAATGCTCGTGTCAGCGGAAGCTCCTGGAGGGGCAGTGGTTCGCCTTTGAGCGTGCGAATATGCAGGTCGCGGTCGATCTCGCTGAGCGAAAGGCGTTGTGTGGTTGGCACTTTTTCGCGTGCCTGCCGATTCATGCGTGCGACGTTGCCCTGTGGGTCATAGATAGTCACGGCGTCGGGAATGGCGTCCAGCATCGCCGAAAGGTTGCCCGAAAGCCGCTCAGCCCGGTATCGCGCCCGCTGTACCTGACTGGTCAGGACGCTAATCATCAGGCCCACGCCGAAATAGATGGCGATGCCGATGCTATCCTCGAATGTTGTTGTCCGCAAGGAAGGGAGTTGTAGCAGGATCAGGAGTAGCGTCCCGGTCAGCGTGGCGACGATGCTTGGCCCGGTTCCCCAGCCCAGCGCAACAAGCAGGATCGCCAGCAGCGGCAGCGCCTCGCGAAAGTGAATCGCGGGCCAGAGCTGCACCAACCAGACAACAATCGTCAGGGCGCAGATCTGAGCGAAGCAGGCGATCAGATAGCCAGGTGCGGGATGAGCGAGCGAGCGCGGGACGACGCCAGGCGAAAATGTACTGATCTGGAGCCAGCGACCCACCTGTTTTCCCAGCCGAACGAGCACAAACGGCTGCTCCTGTTGTTTCAAATGGCACCTCCCGAAGAATCCCTGTCCTTGCACGTAATGTACTATAAAAATGCCCCTTCTATGATACACCAAGTCTGGTACTTTGCCCACTCTGGAAACCATAGAGCAAGACGAGTAGCCTTGACCCTCATCGATCTCCTGTGCTATCCTATGGAAAAGCGACTATTTGTGTTCTACGTAATGTATGTGCGGGAGCTTGGGAAAACCGGGCTGAGAGGGTGGCCGCTATTCGCCGCCGACCGATGGAACCTGAATCTGGATAATGCCAGCGCAGGAAGGCAACAGATCCCCGCCTCTTGAGGCTTGTTCTCACTCTATTTGTGTAATAGCGGGGACAATTTACGTTTCCTTTCACCTGTACACGAATACCGTACAACGAAAGCGCTGGCATCCACTGTCGGCGCTCTTTTTTTGTGGAGAAAGGTATTGTGATGGAGCAGACTATTTATCGCGCTCTGACCATTGCTGGATCGGATTCGGGGGCCGGTGCCGGGATTCAGGCCGATCTCAAGACGTTTGCTGCGCTTGGCGTCTATGGCCTCTCGGCCCTGACCGCGATTACGGCGCAAAACACTCAGGGGGTGCGAGCCGCGCTGGAGTTGCCCACACCGCTGATAATGTCCCAGATTGATGCGGTGTTAGAGGATATAGGGGCAAATGCCGCGAAGACCGGGATGCTTTCCAGTGCGGCGGTCATCGATGTTGTGGCGGCATGTGTGCGCCGCTGGCAATTGCGGCTGGTTGTTGATCCTGTGATGCGTGCAAAGGGGGGTGATCCCTTGCTTGCTGAAGATGCTGTGGAGACGCTGCGTACGAAGCTGCTGCCTCTAGCTGAGGTCGTCACGCCCAATCTGCCAGAGGCCGAAGTGTTGATCGGGCGCAGCATCGAGACGCTTGATGAGATGGGGGAGGCCGCGCGAGCTATTCACGCTCAGGGGCCGCGTCATGTCGTCATCAAGGGTGGGCATCGCGTTGAAGCACCAGTCGATATCTATTTTGATGGTGAGCAGCTTGTCGAGCTACGTGCGGAGCGGATCGACACGCCCCACACGCACGGGACTGGCTGCACCTTCTCAGCGGCGATTACCGCTCTGATCGCGCGGGGCTGGTCGGTTGGCGAGGCGATTGCAGGTGCCAAGCAGTATATCACCGGCGCAATTCAGCACGCCCCCGGCATCGGGCATGGACACGGGCCTGTAGAACACTTCTGGATGTATGCCGAACAGGGGAGGCCGCTCCCCGCGCAGGAGCAGCCCTGGTCCCCCTGGTTCAATCAAGCAAAGGAGCAGTCTCATGACACCCATGAATAGTGCCGGGCTATTGCTGACAACAATTCGTGAGCGCAAGCCGTTAATTCATCATATCACTAATTTTGTCGTTATGAACGATACTGCCAATATTACCCTTGCTATCGGCGCTTTGCCGGTGATGGCCCACGCAATTGAGGAGGTGGAGGAGATGGTGGGCCTGGCCGGGGCGTTGGTGCTCAATATTGGCACGCTCTCTCCAGCCCAGGTTGAGGCGATGCTGCGGGCGGGCAAGCGGGCCAACGAGAAG
>JAICIM010000150.1 GCA_025928885.1 Ktedonobacteraceae bacterium
AGAAATGCCTGTTTTGCCATGCGTGAGATGTCCTGGGTTAGCTGGGGCGAGATATCAGCCGGGGGAATATCCAGGTGGAACGTAGGATGGACATATTTGAGGTCGTAGTTATTGAGGACGTTTTCCCCATTGACAATCTCTCCTAGCGGTGAGGTGAGAGGCTCCTCGTTGCCCAGGACGGAGCAGGAGATTTCGCGAATATTTAAGCAGCGCTCAACCATGATTTTATTGTCATATTCTGCGGCCTGGGCGATCGATTTTCGCAACGCCTCGCGATCATTGGCCCTGGTCACGCCGACGCTTGATCCCATGTTGACTGGCTTCACGATGCAGGGATAGCCAAACTTTTGCTCTACCTCCGTCAACACCGCTTCGGGGTCGCGTTGCCATTGCGTGTAGCGATACGTCAGGTAATCGATGAGAGGCAGATTGATCGATTGGAAGATAATCTTCATCTTTTCCTTGTCCATACCGATCGCTGAGCCAAGCACGCCGCCGCCGACGTAAGGAATGCCCGCCATCTCCAGTAGCCCTTGAATGGTGCCATCCTCTCCATACGGTCCGTGAATAACTGGGAAGGCTACATCCAGGGGCGCAACCCTCTTGCCATCTTCAACCATCAGTAAATCGTGTATCGTGGGGTCGCCAGCCAGCACGACGGCCTTTGCTTTGAAGGTATATTCTTTCTCGTCCGTTTTCTCTTCAAGCACATGCAGTTCCTCTGGTGTGACGTTCAGCAACCATGCCCCCTTGTTTGTGATAGCAAGGGGAACCACATCGTATTTGCTGGTATCCAGGTTCGCCAGAACCGCCTCGGCTGAGTGGAGCGAAACATCATATTCACACGAGCGGCTTCCGAAGAGAACGCCGACCCGGAGCTTTTTTTGCGCCATGTATAACCTCTTTCTCACTAAAAATGTTCCAGCATTGTATGCAGATGGAGCGGATTCGATGCTTTGACGAAGAGCAGATCATTGCTTTGAACTTTGTTGAGGAGGAATGAGGCGACGGATTTTTTGGTGGCCTCAAATTGAACAGCATTGGTGGGATCAACTTCAAAGTAGTAAATCTGGCTTGCTGGTAACCCTGCTGCTTGCGCCCCTTCGACATAGAAGCGGGCTTCATCACCGATCGCCACGAGGTAATCGACCTTGTTGGCGAGTCCCTGACCGATCGCGTAATGTTCGTCGCGGGAATATTCGCCAAAATCGACCATATCGCCCAGAACAGCCCAGCGCTTGCCACCATAGGAAGCACTGGCCTCGCTCATGATATCAATGCCGCTGAGCATCGACTCTCTATTAGCCTTGTAGGTATCGTCGATCACCGTGCTGCCGTTTGGCCCTCGTTTGATCTCGCCTCGCCCTTTCACTGGTGTAATCGAACTGAGTGCTGCACAGATGGCATCGGGCGCTACACCGGCCAGGAAGCCTGTTGCAGCCGCCGCCAGCGCCGTGCTGATCCCATGCTTGCCGGATATTTGAAGCTGCACTGGCACATGGACATCGTGATAATGGAGCAGAAAGGAGTAACCTTTGAGGGCGTTGCCGGTAATATCGGTGGCGCGAACCTCGGCCTGCTCATCAAAGCCATAATAGATGACCTGCGCTCGGGTTTTCTGGCTCATGGCGCGAACGCGGGGATCGTCATAGTTGAGAATCGCGATGCCGTCGTCTGGAAGCGCCTGGACCAGTTCGCTTTTCCCGGTGGTGATGCCCTCTACTGAGCCAAAAGTTCTGACGTGTGCGGTGCCAACGTTCGTAACGATCGCCCAGTTAGGGCGCACGATGCTGCACAGCCAGGCAATCTCTCCCACGCGCTCGGCCCCCATCTCCAATACAGCGTAACGATGTTGAGGCTCTAAGCGCAGCACCGTTAAGGGGAGGCCCACTTCGTTGTTATAGGAAGCGTACGTTTTGAGCGTGGGTGCCTGTTGGCTCAGGACCGCCGCCACAGCCTCTTTCGTCGTGGTCTTGCCATTGCTGCCGGTGATGCCAATCATCGTCGTTTGCTGCTGGCGTTTCGCCCGAACACGTGCGGTGGCAATGAGTGCCTCTACCACATCAGGTACAACAAATTGCAGGAAGTGAGGGGGGACATCGGTAGCGGGTTCGGTGCAGAGAGCGCCCAGCGCTCCGGCCCGCGCGACGGCGGGAAGAAATGTATGACCATCGACTCTTGCACCTTTGATGGCAACGAAGAGATCGCCGGGGCCTACCTGCCGGTTGTCATGCTGTGCCGAATGGAAAAGCAGTGTTGGATCGGGGGGAACGGCGCTCTGGACCTGGATTTTGCCATCATTGCCTTGCAAGATATCGTTATAAGAAAACATACTGGTTGCTCCATCCTCTAAGATGCAGTTTTTTTCACGGAAACAGTGCTTCATGGTTGAGTAGGGATCTATACAGAATAACGGATTGGGAAGTCATGAAGCCAGGGCGCTTGCTCGTGAAAAGAGTCGGGGATGCGTGTTTGCATTGTTACCCCGCTCTATTATAGCTTATCCGATGGGGCCAGATTTGTAAAATGTGGTGAGCGCCATTTCGGCACCGCTTGTGTGGTGTTAGAAACGAGTTGTGTCTTCTCGCCCTTGCATCGTACAATACGGGGAAAGTACACAATGGAGAACTTTCTGCAAGGGAGCAAGCGCGATGGAGTACCACACCACCCATACAGTCTCAAATCAACCCCCGCCTCTGGTCAATTATAATCTATTTACGCAAGATACTGCATTGCTCGAAAGCGTTGTCCGCGAGGGAGCGGGTTGGGCGCAGGAGCGTTTGAGCGAGATTGGAGCCTTTGCCGGGCGCGAAGAGGTCATCGCGTGGGGCTATGATGCCAATACCCACGAGCCGGTGTTACACACGTATGATCGCTATGGTCGGCGTCTCGATGAAGTGAGCTATCACCCCGCATATCACCACCTGATGCAGCACGCAGTTGCTTGGGGAATGCATGCCTCTTCCTGGCGCGATGACAGGCCAGGGAGCCAGGTAGCGCGGGCAGCTGCCTTCTACCTCTTTGCTCAGGTCGAATCCGGGCATGGGTGTCCGATCTCGATGACGCATGCCGCCATTCCCGTCTTGCGCAGGCAGGCGGCGCTTGTGGAGGACTGGTTGCCCGGCTTGCTCTCGCTGGAGTATGATCCCGGCTTGCGCCCGGTTCGCGAGAAGAAGGGGCTGTTATGCGGCATGGGCATGACTGAGAAACAGGGGGGATCAGATGTGCGCAGCAATACGACCAGGGCCGTCCCTGATGGCAACGGAGCCTATGCATTGACAGGCCACAAGTGGTTCTGTTCGGCCCCGATGAGCGATGTTTTCCTGGTGCTGGCACAGGCTCCCGGCGGGCTTTCCTGCTTTTTGCTACCGCGTGTCCTGCCCGATGGCACAAAAAATCGCTTCTTGCTACAAAGGCTCAAGGACAAACTGGGGAACCGCTCCAATGCTTCGAGCGAGGTGGAGTTTGATCAGACCAGGGCTATCCTGATCGGTGAAGAGGGCAGGGGCGTGCGCAGCATTGTGGAGATGGTCAATTTTACCCGCCTGGATTGTGTGCTGGGGACAGCCGCGCTGATGCGTCAGGCGGTGGCACAGGCTACGCATCATGCCGCCTATCGCAGCGCGTTTGGCCGCCACCTGTTGGATCAGCCGTTGATGCAGAATGTGCTGGCCGATCTTGCCATCGAGTCCGAAGCTGCAACGCTTCTGGCAATGCGGTTGGCCCGTGCCTGCGATCAGGCTGAGAGCAGTGAACAGGAGCAACTGATCAAGCGGATTGGGACAGCCATCGGGAAATACTGGGTGACGAAGCGTGGCCCCGTCCATGTGGCGGAGGCGCTGGAGTGTCTGGGTGGCAATGGGTATGTGGAGGAGAGCATCATGCCCAGGCTCTACCGCGAGGCTCCGGTCAATTCTATCTGGGAAGGTTCGGGCAATGTGAATGCGTTGGACCTGCTGCGTGTCTTCGCGAAAGAACCGCAGTCGCTCGAACGTTTTTTTGAGGAGATCTCACCGGCCTGTAAAGCGGATGCCCGCCTCGATGTCGCAAGCAAATGGCTCCAGCGTCAACTTGCCGATCCTCAGATGCTGGAATGGAGAGCGCGATATCTGGTGGAGCAAATGGCGCTCGTGTTGCAGGGCGCTCTGCTGGTCCAACACAGCCATGCCGCTGTTGCCGACGCTTTCTGTGCCACACGGCTGGAGGGCGACTGGGGTAGAGCTTTCGGCACCCTGCCCAGAGGTGTTGATGCAAAGGCAATTCTTGAGCGAGCACGACCAGAACGTGAGTCCTGAGAGTTGTAAATGTCCTCCCAGATGAGCAGACCTGGCCCTCCAACGTAAGTACTTGTCCTCCAATGTGAGCACAGGGACAAATTTACGTCACTGTGACGACAGGAGATAAGCCAGCAACGACCACGGCCAACACGTCATGGGCCATGACCTCTTTTGAGATGCTTTGGTCTCCACGACTCCATTGCACTGCGGGACCGAAGATTGCCCAACTGATAGTCTGCGCCGTGGTTTCCAGGGTCTCCACTGGCCTGGGAAGCACTGATGGAACCTGCTGGAGCCAGCGCAAAAGGAAATCTTTGATCTCCTGCTGGATCGCCGTCTCATAGAACGTCTCAAACTGCCTGTTGGCTGGCCTGTAATACCGACGTGGGAGCGTCATAACGTCGAAGACGGCCAGGATCAGGCTGTGCAAGGTCTCCCTCTGCAATGTGGAAGTGGGAGGGAGTTTGCTTGCGAGGGATCGTTGAAATTTCTCGCGTACACAGTCCTCCGCCAGCGCATATTTGTCTTCAAAGTGAGCATAAAATGTGGCCCGATTGACGGTGGCACGAGTGGCGATCTCCTGGATGGAAATCGCGTGGATAGTGTGTTTTTCCTGGAGCAGGGTCTTAAACGCCTGGAGCAGCAACTGGCGAGTCCGCTGCACTCGTGGGTCGTTGAAATTTTCAACTCTGGACATTTTTCTTGTTCCTTGCAATAGTTCTTCAGTCTGCATGCCCTTGAGAAAACCGACATGTTTCCCGTATTGTTGTCTAGGCAACGATTCGCGCACTTTGCTGATTGCTCAAGCGCGTGGGCATGCCTTATCCTTACCACAGTGTAGTATACACGAAGATGTGGCTTACACAACACTGTTGCACACATAATGGGTCCCGTCCATGAGTTACATAGGGACCGGGTGCGGCAGTTTTTTCTGGTTAGACTATCAAACAAGGAGACACGTTCATCATGGATGCAGAAGCATTACAAGCATTTTTAACACAACCTCATGACGCCATCATTTCGGTGAACCGGGTGGGGAAAGGGTCCCAACTCAGTCCCGTCTGGTTTGTATGGGATGGTGAAGCGTTCCTCTTTTTCACTCAGAAAGCGAGCGCCAAACTTGCCAATATCATGCGTGATCCTAATATCTCTGTACTTGTCAACGACCAGAGCACACATACGTATGTGATTGCCTACGGACGAGCTGAGGTTGTTGAGCTGGAGCAGTATCCTGAGCTTTGGAACACGATCTCGGCGAAATATAGACCAGCAGAAAGGAGTGAACAATTCGCAGCAGCCATACAGGCCATTGGGCGACTTTCTCGCGTGGTCATTGCGTTCAAGCCGGAAAAGATGGTTGGTCGGACCTTAGTTTTGGAACGCGATCCAGGCGAAATATAGACCGATACTTGCTCCACGCGTCGGCCTGGATTTTGCGTGGGGCGTTTGGCGGGAACCGAAGGATGCCCTTTCAAAAAATGAAAGGGCGTCCAGGGGTCAGGCGGCGTTGCGGCGGCGATCAATCAGCGCGAGTTCGCTATTTGCGATCCCCCATTTGACGATAAGTTGGTGGTAGGTGCCAGCGGCCTTGACCTGCTGAAAGGCCGTCTGGATAGCCTGGAGCATTGCCGTATCGCCCTTGCGCACAGCGATTCCTTCGGTATCTTCACCAAAGACGGAGCCAGCAGCCTCTAATTGACTGGAGTTCTGTTTGACATAGTAGTCTGTGACAGGGGAGTCCTGGTAGGTGGCGACAACCTTATTCGTTGTCAGCAACTGTATCACCGCCGTTTGATCTTCAAGCGCGGTAATCTTGATCTCCGATTTATCCTGTTCCAGACAGTTATCGCTGGAACTCTGCAAGACGCCCTGCTCTACCGTACCCTGCTGCACGCCCACAGCGAGGCCACACAGATCATCCGTACTGCTAATGTGCTCAGGGTTGCCCTTCTGGACAAGCAGCGATTCGCCAGCTTTCAAGTACGGGATGAAATCAGCTTTCTCTTGTCGGTCAGGTATGATATTAACTGCCGAGATAACGACATCGAAATGTTTGGCGGCCAGATCGTCAATGATGGTGGTAAATGGGGTGGAAACGATCTTCACTTGCAACCCCATCTGCTTCGCAATCTCGGTGATCAGATCAACATCAAATCCGACCGCTTTATGTGTGGTGGGATCGATAAACTCTTGTGGTGGATAGGTGGTATCGCTACCAACAGTTAAAACGCCGGACGTGATCAGATTGGCTGGGGGAGTGATAGCAGTGGAAGCGGAATTGTTGCCGGGTGTTGTGGAGCCGCCACTACTGCATGCAGCAAGGAGTAGCGAAAATAGAGCAATACTACCCAGGAGCAACGCCGCAGAGGAAGCGCGACGGCTTCTCTGCTTAAAATATACAGGAGTCATACAGTGATTCTCCTCTCGAATCGCTATAAAGTGGGTGCAATCAGTTTCAGTGTAGCATAGCCGTTGAGGGGATGACAAGAAATATGGACGCTGTAGGGGGAGTTGTTCTGCGCTCTGATTGCATCGTACAATACTGACCTTGACCCGTTTTTGTAGAGTCTCTCTCGATCCGCCATCCCTGAATAGCTGAAGCGGAGATGCCCAGCTCACGGGCTATCTGCGCGATAGGCTTTCCGCCTGTTTGGGCCAGCCGCACAGCTTCTTCTCTGAATTCGCGGGTGTAGGTTTTTTGAACCTTTGCCATTGTGATCCCCTTCCTGGTTTGATCAAGTATATCTCAGCTTTGGGGACTCTATCGAACCGGGGGAAGATCAGCTCACGTTTGCCAAAGCCCAGGGAGATATGCTCATCGTGGCCGTTGACAGCGATGCCAACGTGCGACGGCTCAAAGGAGAGGGACGCCCCATTTTTTCTCAGCACGATCGCATGAGTCTGCTGACTGCACTGCGGGTGGTGGATGCCGTTGTGCTTTTAGAGTGCTCAGAGCTGCTGGGTTCACTGCTGCGCAGGCTGCGTCCCCATGTTTATGTCAAAGGGAGTGATTATGTCGGCAAGCCAGTGGGCATCACTGCGCTTCTGCAAGAACTGGGGATTGCCTATGAGATTGACCCTGTAGATGTTGGGAGCCATACCAGTGCTATCATTGCACACATCTGCCAGCGGTGTGCTTCCTGTGAAACAGCGCCGCCTCAGCATCTTTTGGGGAGGTGCGAGACCGGAAAGTGTGAACGTGCGTTGTACTACCAGAAGTGTTTTTCGTGAAGGAGGCAGTGGATGTCAGAGTCAACCATTGAATGGGTTCGCGCCTTTCGTGGGCAGCGTGTGTTGCTCATTGGGGATGCGTTGCTCGATACCTATATTGATGGGGAGGCCGCCCGGTTGTGTCGCGAAGGGCCGATCCCGTTGTTTCACAAAGTCAGTGAACAGCATCTTCCTGGTGGGGCAGCCAACGTGGCCGCCAACTTGCGTGCATTGGAGGCAGAGGTTGCCTTTGTGAGTGTGGTTGGACATGATCAGGCCGGGGAATGGCTCCGAGAGGCGCTTGAGGCGTACGGCGTCAGTGATCGTTGGCTGCTTGAGGACGAGAGGTACGGGACTCCTCATAAAATGCGGTTGCTCGCAGAAGGGCAGTATGTCGTCAGAATCGATGAAGGGATGCGGCAAGGCAGCACTGAGGGAAGCGTGAGCGAACAGACCCGGCGGCAATTGCTGGAAACGATCGAGCCTCTCTACCATGAATGTGCAGCAGTGATGATTTCCGATTATCATTACGGCGTGCTTGCGACGAACGTGATTGCGCGGCTTGCGCACCTTCAACGGACCGCTCCCAAGCCCTTGCTTATCGACTCGCAGGCCCTGGAGCGCTTCCGAGACCTGTGTGCGACGGTGGTGACGCCCAATCTGGCCGAAGCACAACGTCTGGTGGAGCGGCAAAGTGCTGGGACCTCACACGTCTCCTGGGAGGATTTGGCTCAGCGCATTCATGGTCTCCTCTCCACTGAGTCTGTTGCCATTACCCTGGCGGAGCGGGGTGTCTTTCTGCTCGATTCGTCTGATCAGGGGCGGCATCTTCCCACGCATGCGGTGGAACAAGCCGCTGATGTGGGGGCCGGGGACGCCTTTGCCTGCGCAATGACGCTAGCCCTTGCTGCTGGCGCTCCAATCCAGGAGGCGGCCCAGATTGGCATGGATGCCGCCGGGATCAGTATCAGTAAGCCGCGAACGGCAGTGGTCTTTCATCAGGAATTGCTTCAGCGCGTGAGTGTTCGTGTCTATAGCCAGCATCGCGAACAGGTGAGTCATGATGCGATGAGCCAGCGTATCGCGTCAGTGCGCCTTGCACAAGCACAGGGGAAGCGTATTGTCTGTACCAATGGGGTCTTTGACCAGATGCATGCAGGTCACGTGCATTTTTTGCGTCAAGCCAGGGCGCTCGGTGATGTGCTGGTGGTCGGGGTCAATAACGATAGCAGCGCCCGCCGTCTGAAGGGGGCAGGTCGTCCCGTCAGTAGCGAACAAGATCGTCTCGCTCTGGTGGCGGCTCTTGATCCGGTAGATGACGCCTTCCTGTTTGAAGGAGAGACCTTTGACGAGCTGCTGCGCTTGCTCAAACCGGATCTGTATGTGAAGGGCGGCGATTATACCCCGGAAACCATCCCTGAAGCGGCGACCATTCGTGAGATCAACTGCCGCGTCAGGATTTTGCCTCTGGTGAGTGGGGCAGCGACAACTGGGCAGGGACGCGAACGAGAGGTCTTTCCTTCGTACAAGCTATCCTGAGTTCATTCCGAGTTTGCATGCTCGTTTCTCGACCGTATACGACCATTTGATCGGTTTGGCGGCCTGATTGGAGTAGGTAGCGAAACTTCTTACGCCTGTGGCAAACTATAGGCTACTGCCGTCGCTTGCGCACAGGTTTTCAGGGAAAAACGCCTCGGCGCTCCTGAACGAGGCACATCGGCTAAAGAATGGGCGGCAGCCCAATGCTGCCGCCACTTGTGGACAAGTCGATCGACGAGTAGCCAACTCCATACTCGACCTGGCCCTTTTCATGACCCTGGCCAGGTGTGCAAAAATGCGACTCAAACAGGTAATGGGCGCGGAATGAAACAAATGCACGCACTTCCTTCCGAGGCCGACCCGCTTTTCCTGAGCGCTCAAAAACAATTTTGACAGCGGTTCCCAGGTTGTCATACGAGAGACGATGAGGAACGCCGCCAAAATGGTCAATGGCTTTGATATGACCCATGAAGAAGCTTTCTTGGCGTTGTGTTGGAAACACCATGGCGAAGATTCGGCGCGAAAAGCACAGCCGCATGATGAACAGTTGCACTTTTTGACGCACGCCCCCGATGACCGCATAGGCTTCGCCCCAGTCGATCTGCGCGTCTTGCCCTGGATCATATTCCAGCGGTAAAAATACATTAGGAGCGTGCGTTGCTTGCTGATGACGGCTGACATACAGACGGACGATGGCTTCGCTTCCCTCGTAGCCCTCAGCGCGAATGACCTCGAACATTCAATGGATGGTGTACCGTTGCTTGCGTGGAAGCTTCTCATTTTCCTGTAACAGTTGCTCAACACGCTCTTTGTAGGCACCAAAAACCGGTTTGGGCTTCTGACGCGGCAGTGGGTTCAAAGGTTTGGGGGCATCGGACAGAGCTTCGCGGATGATCGTCCGATTGCGGCCTTCGTCCCGTGCAATCTGATGGATACTCTGCTTCTCGACGTAGTACATGCGTCGAATCCGTTCTCGGTCCTCTTCGTTCATCTCACCACCCCTTTCTTCCGTGTTGCGAGTGGATGTGAGAAGTTCAAAGCTCTTCGGGATCAACCGAAGCTGATCCCGAAGTCGCACCACGAGAAAGCTCTGGAGAATCGGTCAAGCGGACGAAGAAAGCTCTTTGTCAGCAAGCACTTCGACGGTAAACCCGCCAGGAGCATGCACATAAAAAGTCCAGGTATGAACCCATCGGGGGGGCTTGACCTGAAACCCATCCGCTTGCAAGCGCTGATAGATCTCGTTCACCTGCTGCTCACTTGATTGAACAAAGCCGATATGGAACGAGCCAGGAAAGCTCGCCCGATCGGCTTGCATCAAGGTGCAAACCAGCTCATTGTCGTCCAAAAGGAGAATGAGGTCCGAATCATCCTCGCTTTGTTGAGGGTTGAACCGACGGCGTAATCCAAAGTAGGTTTCGAGAAAGAGGGCTGCGGCTTCCAGGTCAGTAACGGGCAGATTAATATGGTTGAGTTTCATGAGTGATATCTCCTCACATCAAGGCTGCGAGAGAAGAGCGTTCTCCCAGCCAACAACATCCTGCGAGCGTGTGCTCTTGACTGCTGAGCATTTCCTGCTATACTGAGGGGCAGGTGAGCTACTTGAGCACACTAAATATTTTACTTTACTAAAATAAAAATGTCAAGGGGTGAATGATGGCACGCGAACCATTGTCTTCGGCGATCCTGCTGGGTCGCGAGTTGGGTACAGGGATGGTGTTATTTTATCAAGTAGTTGCTGAGCGCTTCGGGTTAACCATCATGGACCTCAGGTGTCTGGATATGCTTGATCGGATGGGGCCGCTGACTGCCGGGCAACTCGCCGAACAGTTGGGACTGACAGGCGGGGCCATCACCGGGATGATCGACCGCATGGAGAGGGCCGGGGTGGTTCAACGCGAACGGGACGCGACCGATCGGCGTCGGGTCTACATCAAGCCCACTCCCAATGAGGAGCAGACCAACCAGATCAAGCCGATCTACGCGTCGTTGCGGCAAGCGTTGGAGGAGGAACTCGCTGAGAGATATAGTTCCGAAGCCCTCGCTGCCATCGAAGATTTCCTTCGGCGCACGATCCAGGTCCTCCAGCAGCAAACACAACAACTGTCTCAGGAAACGGCGAAGTAGTCGTCATGGCGGTGCTGGTGAGGCTTGTCGCATCGAGAGGCTACTGATTCCAAGACAACCTTATGACGTTTATTCCTTATTTTCAGTAGATGATTCTTGTGCTCTAAACAAAATATTTGCCGTTTTTGCTGCATCGCAGGCGGCGCTGGATAGCTGGATGATACTGTTCTACATCCTCAGCCAGGAAGTACAGTCCTCGGCCCTGCTTCTTGGTCTCCTTTTCATGCTCGATGAGTTCCTCTTCTTCCCCGTAGATATACGCTTTGAGCTTGCCGGTCGCCGCCAATTTATGTATCCAGGTTGGAGACGCATCCAGGTCGTCTTGCCGCTCCCTTGGTATTCAAAACCTGTATTGATAGCATGAAAAACCCTCTCTAGAGATGATCAGTCATTTGGGGCTATGGCACTGCTTCTCTTCAAGGGTCAAGATGGTCGCTTTTGTGATTCACAAAGGAGATCTATATTCGTTAAGAGGTCCCTATTTTTGATTCACAGTTTCGGGAAGGGGTCTTTTTGTTGACTAGTAAAAACAGTCAGCAAAATCAAACCAGTAGCCTACTAATCCCGGCGATGTCGTCAATTTGATCGGTTGGTTCCCATCAGTGTTTATTTTCCAGAGCGCTTCCTCTCTATCTGGTCCCTTCTCTCTCAGTGGAATGTGGGTTTGAATAAAGAGCAGGGTGGTGTTGGAGATGATGCGTGCCTGAAGTATTCCTACTGGATCATGATACATGATATGAGACGTGCTGCCGAGGGGCGAGGCCATTTTGAGGGTATCTGATGGAGAAGCCGAGTCTCCCATGCAGACAAGTCGCTGGTTATCCGGCGTGATATCGAAGTCCCCGCACTGATTCTCGCTGGTTGAAGGGGCAATGAGTTGAAGATTCCTCTGCTGTTGGGCGTGCGA
>JAICIM010000613.1 GCA_025928885.1 Ktedonobacteraceae bacterium
ACGAGCGCGATAAAGTCGCGCAACTACGAATCGCCGGGGGCAGCCTCGACGAAAGGGCCACCATCCTCAATGAGGCAACCAGGCGCGATAAAGTCGCGCAACTACGAAATAACTAACACATTTCAGATAAATCAGTGTGGACCAATAACAATTTTTGCTTTGGCAAGCTTCTGTTTCCACACAGAACGTTGTGTTACTGTATCGGCGATTTGCACATGCTCATCGTATTGCAGCGCATCTAAGACAAACCCCTGAACATAATTGTCGTGGATCAACAACGGGCTGGCCTCTGTACCGCTGCTCTGATCGAGCAGAATCGCGTTTTCAGCGGTTCCATTGGATGTTCCGTTGACCATTTCGTTCCAGGCAATATTGATGCCGGGGACAGCATCGATATGCCTTAGCTGAAGAAAATATGCGCCCGGCTGCCCCTTTTGAGCTGGTAGATAGCCACTCTTGCCGTCGCTACGCCGCGCATCCAGGTTCAGGCTACTATTATTGCGAATAACGACCGTTTGATCGCCAGCTTTATCGCCCGTATAGCCATCAAGCACAATATCGCCATCGGTCTCCTGCATGGCACAATTTTCCACTATAATCTTCGCCACCGCATTTGCATGCAAGAATACACCTTTCGTTTTCCCCGTCACACCCGGATTGACGCCGAGGCCGCTGCTGTTGCGCACCGTGATGTTAGAGCCAGCCGTATCGAGTGCCTGAATAAGATCGCTCGGTCCTTTAAGATGCGAATTGACGATAATAACGGGTTCGCTGGTCTCGATCTTGACGGCTGGCATATCTGGCTTCGTGCTCTGCCAGTTGCCGCTATATGTTCCCCCCTTCGTAATGGTGATGGGCGCTCCATAGGTGATCTGCTTTGGCGTGGCTCCGTTACCAGAAGCGTGCGTAATATATGTGATTGCCGTCACAACAGCGCTCACAAGCGTTAAAAGCAAACAAAACGCCGCCACCCAGGGCCACAACCGGAGCAAAATACTATTGTTATTGTTTTGTGGTACCGTACTCACTGAGAATTCCTTTCTCAACCGAGATATGTTGTGAGAGAGGAGCAGAGATAACACAGGCGCAATGGTCCTCCCTCAGCGGCAGTGATACCTCCCGCTAATAGAGCGCCTGTGCGCAGTGGAGCCAGTATAACATAGCCAGGCAGCAGCACCGAACAGAGGAGAAAATAATCCTACTCCTGTCGGATATCTTTCAAGTATACGTAAATACTCGCCCGCGACACCCCAAGCTCCTGCATCACGATCTCCATTGCGTGCTGAAAACGGAAGACGCCCGCCAGCTCCAGTTCGCGAATAATGGCGATTTTATCCTGCCGATTCAGATGGTGAACCGCCTTCCCAACCTTTTGCACAGCACCCCGCAGAGCAATCTCCACAAATTCTTCGGGCGAGGTGGCAAATGTCTCAAAGCCGGGATTGGCCGCTAGCTCCGTCTCCTGGCCGCTGAGCACCTGATTCAGCAGATCACGCGCCCGCAGCAGGTCGCTGAAGTCCATATTGATGCAGATGGCCCCCACGATCTGCCCCTGTGTGTTACGCACCCAGACAGTAGAGGACACAAGCTGCCTGCCAGCAGATGTGCGTGTATGCTCACGCAGAATATCATCTTGAAACACGTCGAGATTGCCGGGGAGCATCTCAGGGTCCGGGGCTGGTGCGCCAACGACCCGACCGGTCAAATTTCCGCTCATCGCCACGACGCTCTGTTCGGGGGTCCGCAGATCATGCACAACAACCTCGCATTGCGATCCCATCGTCACCACGATCGCTCGGGCAACGCGGGCCAGCAACGCATACACCTGCGGCAACTGCTGCTCTTCAAACATCGGCAACTCCCATGATGGCTAGCTTCACTGCTCTCTCCTTCTTTACGCTTCTCCACAACAATTGTTACAGAACAAAAAAGATGGTGCGCTCCCGATCATCCCTTCAGAAGCGCACCATGTAACAAACTCAACGCTCAGATCGCCTCGTTTGACAGCCCCCACTTATCGAGCAGCTTTTTATACGTGCCATCGGCTTTCACGGCATCCAGCGCCTTCTGAATGGCCGTCTTCATCGACGTATCGCCCTTGCGCACCGCAATCCCTTCAGGGTTGGCATTGACGATGGAGCCAGCAACATCGAGGGTGCCGGGATTCTGCTTCAAATAGTAGGATGAGACGGCATCGACCTGAAGCGTGGCATCGACGCGTTTGTTCACCAGCAGATTGATCACCTCGTTCTGGCTCGTCAATACGGTGATCTCAATAGGGGCCTTCCCGCTCTTCGTGCATTGCGTGCTGGTCGCATTCAAATGATCCTGCTGGATCGTCCCGCCCTGCACGCCAACCTTCTTCCCGCACAGATCTGTAAACGCCTTGATATTCTCAGGATTGCCCTTTGAGACCAGCAAGTCCTCGCCGGAGCGCACATATTTGATGAAATCGACCTTCTGCTCCCGCTCCGGGGTAACATGCATGCCAGAAATGATCACATCGAAACGTTTATTGTTGAGATCGTCGATAATGGTATCGAAGCGGGTCGAGACGATGTTGGTCTTGAGGCCCATGCGATCGGCCATTGCCGTAATCAGGTCGATATCAAAGCCGGTCGGCTTGCCGGTCGCGGTATCCACAAACTCCTTCGGTGGATAGGTCAATTCGCTACCCACGCTTAACGTCCCCGGAACCATCAGGCCGTTGGGCGCGGCAATGCTGCTCTTAGCCGCCTGTGGCGCTGCGGGTTGCGTATTCGTATTGCCACAGGCCGTTAAGAGCAACATGAACAGTATGCTTGCCAGCATCACGTAAGATCGCTTGCGCGATAAGAAGTGAGATATGTGCATAACAGGTTGCCTCCTTTGGAAAGATACAGGGTGGTAAAACCTCAAAAATGAAGAGTAAGAGCAACGACAGCTACGCAACATTACGTACAACAGGTCCAATGACGCCGACCTTGATTTATGGACAATGCGAACTATGGCTCATGGATGGACGATACGCCAGCAGCTTGTAACTGGGCAACAAAAGCGCCTGTACGTTGCAGCCCTTCGACGAAGACCTCAGTACGTTGGCCGAGTCCCAGGCGAAAATAGTGCTCAAAGCCAAACTTGATCCCCGGCACGAACATTACTTTATACTCCTCGGCCAGCCTGTTTGCAAACTCAAGCGACGGCATGGCAAGGTCGCAGTGGATCATCGAGAGCAGCCCACCGCGCGGCGGTTGCCAGGAGAAGACGCCCTGCTGCTGCTGGAGCCAGCTCTGCACGATCTGAAGGTTGCGCTGAATGATGGTCTGGTTACGGGCCATGATGCGCTCACGATGGCGAAAGGCGATACAGGCCAGCGCGTCGCTCAATGTGCCGGGGCAGAGCGTAACATAATCGCGCATCGCCCAGCATGCCTGCACAATCGGCTCAGGGGCGACAATCCAACCGATACGCAGCCCGGGCAGACCAAATGTCTTGGAGAGCGTGCCAACGCTGATGCCTGCTGGACCAAGATCGAACACGGGAGGCGCACAGGGATCGCTCCCCTCAAGGGCAAGCCAGCGATACGTTTCATCGCAAAGCACCAGCGCTCCCACCGACTCGGCCAGGGCATAGACGTGCCGCAATTCTTCTGCGAGCAAAATCGCGCCGGTTGGATTGTGAGGAATATTGATGACGATCAGGCGCGTTCGGGGCGTGACCAGTTGTTCAAGCTCCCGCAAATCGTAACGGAAACCGTTCTCAGGTCGGACTTTCCAGAGGGCAACATCACAGCCAATTGCACGCGGCACACTGGCAAGCTGCTGATAGGCGGGATCGGGCGCGACGACGCCATCGCCAGCGTTTAACAGGACATTGAGGAGGAGAAAATTAGCTTCTATGGCTCCCGTTGTGACGAGGATATTTTCCGGGCCACAATTGCGATAAGTTGCGGCAATGGCCGAGCGCAATTCCAGCGAACCACGTGCTTCACTATAGCCCAGACGCGCATCCAGCAAACCATTCAGCAGCTGCTCACGCCGCTCCGCTGGTTCCAACGCCAGCAAATCATTCATGGTCAACGGTGTAATTCCACCAACGCTCAGATCACACTCCACCAGCGTTTCATAGCCGGACATCCAGCGTTCCAGCGCAAACGGTTCAATCTTCACCCTGCTCTCCCCTCTTCGTTACAGCAAGTAATTACTTCGTAGTCGCGGGGGGGGGGGGGGGGGGGGGGGGGGGGGG
>JAICIM010000539.1 GCA_025928885.1 Ktedonobacteraceae bacterium
ATTTTCTTCTGTTTGTTTTCTCTTTTTACCCATAAAAATTTCAAATACTTTCCTCCTCCCCTCCCTACCACCCCACCACACACACCACCCCCACCCCAAACCCCCCCCCCCCCCCCCCCCGCGGCTACGATATTCTGTTCGCACTTCTTGCTCCTAGCAGTCCGCCAAGTACTGCGATAGCTGTCCCGAATATGAAATGGAGCAGGATAAGTGTTACAAGAGCCTGTGTGATGATTCCGCTGATATACGCACCCATCATGGTATCTCGATATTGAGGAAGGGTTAGCGTGATAAGAAACAGGCTGATACCTGTGATGATAAGAAAGACTAGCGTGTAGCAGCCGTTGACCCAGAGGCTGGTAAAGATGGCTGTACGTATTTGTGGCAAGCGCCGGGCGGCAAAGAAGCCTGCCAGAAAGTAGATAACCCAGTCTATCAACGTGTAGAAGGCTGTGATGAGGTTGAAGATCAGGGCAAAGCTGGTGAGTGGCAGATGGTTTGAGGCGGCCAGTGCTGGCAATGCCTGGCTGAACGCCGTCGAGATGGCTGTACCAAGAGCGAGGCGCACTATAATGATCAGGCCAAATATCAACCCATATTTTAGTACGACTCGTTGCATTGATCCTGTGTTCCCTGGCTGTAAGTGCGGAGCTGCCGCAAAAGGGGTTTGCACCTGTTGTAGCATCCCTGGCTGTTCGGGCGGTGGTGGAGGTGGGTATTGTTGCATAAAAAAATATTTTCTCCCCTATCTCTCTTTTTTGCTCTTTAAGTGAATTGTCCTTAACGTACCAAGTTTTGGCCTTGTTTTCAAGGGGTTATCAGAGACAGATTGGTGCAAAAGGAATAGCAGGTTTGCAGAGGCTTGACTCTCACACGATGTTATCCTTTACAATGCGGATAGCAAACAATTTGAGAAGGAGAGAGAGATGAATATCGGCGAACTGGCGCGTCGAACCAGTGTGAGCGTTCGTTCCCTGCGCTACTATGAGGAGAAGCAACTGCTCTCCCCGCAGCGAGGTGAGAACGGGTATCGCTCCTACGATGCTGCGGCAATTGAGCGGGTGCGCACAATTCAGTTTTACCTCGGCCTGGGATTGAGCACCAACGAAATCCTTGACGTTGTGCTGTGTAGCGAACATGACCACGACCCTGCCCTCTTCCCCAAAAGTGCTGATCATTTGCGATGAGTTTGGGATCACTTGTGTGTCCTAGAGGTGAAAGGGAATTGATCCCTCTCACACATCTCGTTTGAAGAGAAAAGGATACCATCTTATGCGCAACATTATCGAACATACCATCGTCTCGTTAGACGGCGTTTTCGAAGGAGCAGCCATCTCAGAAAAGAGTGAGAATCGACACATTCCTAGATTTTCTCCCTACCGCGACGAGGCGTATCTGCTGTACGAATTGGACCAGGCACTAGCGTGCGACGCGTTGTTGATGGGCCGCACGACGTATGAGGACTTTATCAAGATTTGGCCAGGACGGACCGACCCGTGGTCTGAGAGGATCAATGCCATGCCCAAGTATGTCTTCTCCTCAACGCTGGAAAAAGCCGACTGGAACAACGTAACCATCGTTCGAGGTGATGTCATTGCTGAAGTGACTAGGCTCAAGCTGCAGGAAGGACGCGATCTGCTCATCTATGGGCATGGTCTTCTCGCAGAGACGTTGCTCAAGCACCACTTGCTCGATGTCCTCGATCTCTCGATCCATCCGCTTGTTCTCGGGCAGGGGGAGCACCTCTTCCGGCAGGGCGAAACCGCCGTATTGAAGCTGGTTGCGACAAAGGGCTTCTCCAAAGGCATTGTCAATCTCACCTATGAACCACAGTCCTGATGGGTCGTAGGGTCCCGCGCATCTCTATCATGCGTGGAACGTCTCCCAAGATCCGCCAGTACTGTGGTGACCGTGGAATGTCCGGGCCGCGCTTACCCATCTTCGAGTGCGTGTGGCAGGGTGGGCGGCAGGGCAAAGCGTGAGGGGCTGGACACCTCCAGGAACGCGACCAGGCTGACAATCTGGGCGCGTTCCACACCGAGAACCAGCAGGCTAACAAGCTGATAGTCGTCTGCAAGAGCCTCCCGCCGATAGTGTCCGAACGCTGGACTGCCATTGGCGCGAGTTGGAAGCAGGTGCCATTGCAAGCCGGGAGGAAACAAACTCGTCTGAAACAATGTGGCGATAGCCGCTCTCCTCTGGTACCAGACGGGAAGTGGCGGCATGGTGAACCAGGCATCCTCTCGCGAGTCTCGCCACTAGGCTGGGGATGTCCGCTTGTTTTGCCCAATTGGAGTGCGCACCTCTTTCAAGCATCATACGGCGAGGTGTCTCATGCATCATATTTGATCCTGCTTTCCGTATCCTTATTTGGGTTCCCAGAGATGCTCGTCTGGTTCGTATGGCAGGGGATAGAGGTCCTGAATTGTGTACTTCTCAAGTTTAGGGAAGGTCCAGCCGCTTTTCCCCTGGATATATTGTAGAAGGAGGACGGTGGTAGTGGGCGAACCGTGCGACCAGATGAGGTGCCGGCACGTTCCACATGGAGGGGTGCTACGCTTCTGGACTTCCGGCACAGGATCAGCCACAACAATGCTTTTGATCTTTGCCGCGTAGGATTCCTGAAGGATCATATTGGCAATCGCGTGCCGTTCGCCACAGACCGTCGCTTGCGCAATGTTTGGTTCATAGCAGGCCCCATCGTGGATCTGGCCGCTATCTGAGAGGATAAATGAGTACAGGGTATCGATGCCGCCGCGTGCATGGCGCATGGTATTGTATGTGATGATTGCTTGCTTCGCATGCTCGATCAACCGTGTTTCCTCTGAGGTTAATGCTGTCTCCATACGGCAATTGTAGCATACCGGGCAAGGATGATAGCGCCGGAGCAGACCAGCCGGAAGTGAAAATATTGACATCCATTCCCCCCGCTGTTATCCTCACAGGAGGATGCCTTTCCTGTCGTGTTTTGAATGTTTCGTCAATGGATGCTGGCGAGAGGTGCAAGGTGTATTTTTTTGCGCGATTGTTGACCGGTATACTGTATGTATATGCCTTTTTTTTGCGGATTGGGAGGAAGATGATGAGGCCGAATATAATTGATACGCAAACGTTATCCCCGGCTCGTGAAACAAGCAGCAGGCAAGATCCACAACTGTTACATGAACAACGCTCCGAAAATAGCTCGTTGTGCCTGGATTTTGAGTCGGGCGACCTGTCGGGCTGGACGGCTGAGGGAGAGGCGTTTCTCAAGCAGCCTGTGCGCGGCGATCGCTTTGTGACCAACCAGGTGCGACCAGGGCTGATCCCGCTTGGCGGCGACTATTGGAATGGACGCCACCCCGTCGGGCATCAGGGCGAGTACTGGATCAGCACCGAAGATCACCTTACCGGGACGCTGACCTCCGACGAGTTCGTGATCGATGCTCGCTTTCCCTGGTTCAGCTTTCTCATTGGTGGTCACGATGACGAAGCGGCCTGTAGCGTCTCGTTGCTCATCAAAGCGACCGATGCCAATCAACAGCGCCTCTCCGCAGCGTATCCGCTTGTGCAGATAGAGGGTCGGGGCGAGTTCTATCAGGTCTTCACCGCCGGTGCGCAGAACGATGAGCGGATGAGGCGCGAGTCGTTTCTGGCAGAACACTATGCTGGCGAGCTGGCCTGCATTCGCGTGGTTGATAACGCGACCGGGGGCCATCTCAACGTCGATGACTTCCGCTTCTCCACTGAAGCGCCCGCGACGCTGCCCATTGAAGCTGGTGGGGGCGATCCTGATGCTCCAGTCTGGGGCTTTGCCGATCTGCATACCCACCCTATGGCGCATCTGGCCTTTGGCGGCGTGGCCTTCTGGGGAGAGCAGGACGGCCCCATCGAGACGGCCCTACCCTACTGTACGCCTGCGCATGGCATTGGTGGCCTCGGCATCGCTGGCAGAGAGGGCAATGTGCTGATGGCGTTCTTTGAGCAGGTCGGCTATGGTCTCGACGTGGGGCATCGCGTCGGCGGCTATCCCCAGTTCGACGGCTGGCCTCGCTTCACAACGATCGTTCACCAGCAGATGTATATCGATTGGATTCGCCGCGCCTACGACGGTGGCCTGCGCCTGATGGTCGCGCACGTGCTCAATAACGAAATGATGGCAAACCAGTACGCTGGCCACGCCCCGTATGACGATAAGACGGCGGTGGAGATGCAGATTGCGGCCATGAAAGCCGTCGCGGCCCGGCACGCCGATTGGATGGAGATTGCCTATACCCCCGCCGATGCACGCCGCATCATTCACCTCAACAAGCTGGCGGTCGTGCTGGGCATCGAGGTCGATTCGCTGGGGAACTGGAAAGATCCCGACGCCGTGAGCGAAGACGACATGCGCTCCTACCTTCATCACCTCTATGACGATCTTGGCGTTCGCCATCTCTTCCCCGTCCACATGGCTAATAACGTTATTTCTGGTAGCGCTATCTATCAGGACGTTTTCAGTCTCGTGAACTATTTCCTGCATCATAAGTATTTTCAGATTGAAGATGGCAGCGCGTATGATATTCAGTTCCAGCTAGAAGTAGATCCGGGGCCAGCTATCGAGATCGGGCGCGTGACGCAGGGATACAACCCGCCGTATCAACAGGTGAGCGGCGGCCATATGAATAGTGCGGGCCTCACGAGCAAAGGGCGATTTTTCCTGCAAGAAATGGCGAGGTTGGGCATGCTGATCGAGGTCGATCATATGTCTCACCGGGCCGTTGAGGAGACGCTGACGCTGGTTGAGCAGTTCGACTATCCCGTTGTGGCCGGGCATATCGGTTTTCGCGAACTGTCGTGGCAGCGGCACACGGAGACTGAGAACATCCACAAATGTGCCAGCGAGGGCTTGAAGACGGCTGAACAGGTCGAGCGCATTCGCAAGTTGGGAGGGATCATTG
>JAICIM010000564.1 GCA_025928885.1 Ktedonobacteraceae bacterium
AGCTTCCTATCGCAGAAATAAAGCCGCAATAAGGCTCATGATGCGAATCTGTGCTGCTATATCGTAGTCGCGCGACTACGATATAGCAGCACAGATTCGCATCATGAGCCTTATTGCGGCTTTATTTCTGCGATAGGAAGCTCCTCCTCGTCCTCCCACTCATCTTCTTCCCCTTCTTCCAACTCAGCAAGTCGTTGCCGCTCCTGGTCAGCCGCTTCTGTGTGCCGCTCAATCTGTTTGAGCCAGCGGAAGAAGAGGGGAGTCATGACCAGAAGATCAACCAGACCCGGTATCAACAGCAATGCGCCAGCAGCAGATTGATCGGCAAACGGAGTGAGGCCCATTTGTGCGGGAACGGCGTTCCAGGCTGCAATAGCAAACTCCGTGGGAATAACATAATGGGGATAGAGAGGAACACCGCAAAAGACCAGCACAAATGCATAAATATCAACCGGTTGCCCATCGACAAAAGCATAGAGCATTTGCACGGGATAGCTCATCCTGCGCAACTCCTGAACCGACCCGATCAGCGGCCACCAGTTGAGCAGAGAAAGCAGGAAGATACTGAGCATTTGAACATGATAAAGCGCCGGGTCAGCCATTGCAGCATTGTAAATAAGTGGCGTATGCCAGAGCAGAAAATTGACGTTGAACAGGATCGACACCAGCAGTGGACGAGTCAACACCCGCATAAACTGTTTAACAATCGGCGATTCGATGAGCGGCTCTAATACTACGACAGGGCAGCCTGCAAGCAGTAAAGGAGAACACACTGTCACCAGGACTACTAGTGAGGCTATATGAACAGTAAATAACTGAGTGCGACCAATCGTATCAACTGGAGTCAATAACACGAGGGCGGCAAGGATAATACCGGAAAAAAACGCCAGAACTCGATAGATACTCACCGTCTTCTGCTGCATACGCATGCGGCCAAGCCGCAAAAGATAGAACACAACAAGAAGCAATAAGATCACTATTGCCTCTGGATTGACAGGCCAGGTAGAAGATAAACCATAAGACATCTAACTTCCTCTTCCTCTTCGCAAACAAAGCATCATTGATGTATCCTGCAATAAGTATAGGGCAACTTTTGAGAGCATGCAACGTGGCCACTGAGCAGGCAAAGGGCGGGAATGAACAAGGAAAAGAAGCCGCTTACTCGCCAGTGACCTGCATCTCATCGCTCACCGGCACCATGACCGATAATTGGGCGATGCGATTGGTCGCAACTTTTGCTACAACTCGTGGATGAGGAACGCAAGGCAACGTAAAACAAAACGTACTCCCTTCACCCGCAACACCCGTACTTTCTACCCAGATCCGTCCCCCCAGCGCCTCGACAAGCTGCTTACTCACGTATAATCCTAGTCCTGTACCACGCACTTTGCCAGAGATATCGCGCTGCAAACGCACAAACTGTCCAAACAAGCTGGAGATATTCTCCGGGGGAATACCAGGCCCAAAATCTTTCACGCTAATACAAATCTCCGGGGAGGGATGATCGCGCTGAACAAGCGTCCCATGCAGGGCCGCGCTCACGATAATCGGCGTATCATGCGCGGCATATTTCGTTGCATTAGAGAGCAGGTTGCGCAAGACTTGACGCAAATATTGGGCATTCGCACGCACCACCAGATGGACAGGAATATCCATCTGAATAGCATATTCCTGTTTGCGGCGAGGATCAAAATGCTCAATCACCTCATACACCACATCAGCAACCGGCAATTCTTCAACGTACAGATGCTCTTTCTCATTCCCAATCTGAATGGTATCAAGCACATTATTGACCAGCAACTGTAGCTCTTCACTGCTATACATGGCATTCCTGAGAAACGTCGCTCGCATAGACGGCTCAAGCTGTTCATTATACTCCAGCAGCAATTCCAGATAGCCATAGACAGCCGTAAGAGGCGTACGCAGTTCATGATTGACGTTCAAGATGAATTGATCCTTCATCTGGCTCAACTCACGCTGCTGTTCATAAAGCGTTGCCACCTGTTGCCGCGTCTCATCCGAAAGATCGATCAACTCGCGCAAGGAGCCAACGAGCAACCCCTCAATGAGCAAGACAAAGCTACCAATCCCAATGAACGAAATGAATTGCGCAGATTGGAAAATATTCACATCGGCCAGCAGATAGAAAACGAGTAAAAAAACGAACAATATACAGAGAAAGATGAACATGCCGCGTCTTTTAAATAACCAGGCGATCAGAGCAACTGGAATAGTCAAAAAGGTGCCGCTGTATGATGCAGGATAGGTCGATATATACAGTATCAGACAAAGCAACCCGGAAAAAACTGCTATCGTCAGGCGAGATGTATACGACAGCGTAAGCATAAAACGGAGCCAGCTATTCAAATAGCGCAATCCTTATTGTCCTCCCTGATACCTGGAAGCTATTCACCCTCCTTCTGCACACACAATACCCACGTAGCAAAAAATATGGTAAAGAGACACGCAAAGGCAGTAGATGCCACGAACTGGGAACCTGTTTTTATCGATAAAGATATGCTATTTTAGCACGCAACGAACAATCTTGCCATATTCTTGTTATACAACCGCAATGCACTAATGCCCTGATGATATCATTACAATGGAAAAAATGGGTAGAGGTCTGACAACGTGGGATAGCTTACCGCGAAGAGATTGAACTATAATAAGTGAGAATTTGACCATTGTGAAGGAGACAGGTATGCGTATTGTTATTGCCCCACAATCGCTGAAGGGAAGCCTGACGGCAGCCGAGACGGGCCAGGCCATTGCTCAGGGAACACGTCATGTTTTTCCAGAGGCAGACATAGAAATCGTTCCCATTGCTGATGGGGGAGAAGGCACAGCACAAGCGCTGGTTGATGCGACGAGTGGACAGCTCATTACCCAACAGGTCACAGGGCCATTGGGAGAAGCGGTTGAGGCATTCTTCGGTCTGCTCGGAGATGGTCAAACGGCGGTGATAGAAATGGCCTCCTGCGCAGGGCTACCGTTAGTGCCGCCAGATCGACGTGATCCACGCATCACCACCACTTATGGGGTTGGCGAACTGATCCGCGCTGCGTTAGACGCTCAATGTCGCCATTTCATCATCGGTATCGGAGGCAGCGCCACTAATGATGGCGGGGCAGGCATGACGCAAGCGCTAGGCGCAACGCTCACAACCGAACAGGGTACACCAATTGCAAGAGGTGGTGCCGCTCTTGCCACTCTCGCCCATATTGCAACCAATGCAATGGACCCATGCCTGCGCGAATGTACATTTCAAGTTGCAAGCGATGTGACCAATCCTCTCTGCGGGCCAACTGGAGCATCAGCCGTCTATGGACCACAAAAAGGGGCAACGCCAGAGATCGTACAAGAACTGGACGCAGCCCTCGCCCACTACGCCCGGATTATCACCCAGGATCTTCACCTCTCCGTCGAGCACATCCCGGGAGCAGGTGCAGCTGGGGGATTGGGAGCTGGCCTGATCGCTTTTCTAGGGGCAACCTTAAAGCCCGGCGCACAGATCGTTCTTGAAGCGGTCCAACTTGAAGCGAAACTACGTACAGCGGATCTGGTGATCACTGCCGAGGGAAAGCTCGACGAACAAACAGCCTATGGCAAAAGCGTTGGCGCGGTGGCGGCACTGGCCAAACGCTATCACCTCCCGGTGCTGGCCCTCGCTGGTGGGCTGGGCGAACAGTATCGCGCCGTATATGATCTGGGGGTCGATGCCGTCGCCGTATTACCAAATAGTCCTATGTCACTGGCATATGCAATGGAACATGCGGTAGCATTAACGAGTGATGCTACAGAACGTACCCTGAAAATATTTCAGATGGGAGCGACTGCACGACACAGGGAATGAAGCAGAACATCGCTTGAAATCAGGGATCGATATCACCATCTCTATAGGTTCGATCTTCGCACATAACAGCAGAATTGCGGTATTTCGACAGTTGGAACTGTTCATTTTGAGTGGACAATGGAGGACTTTTGTGCTACTATACTCACAGAAGTCATCCTTTCCGATGTTTCCTCTTTACTGTCAACTGAAAAATTGGCCCTCTTCTTGTTCCACAGCCCACTTTTGAATTTCCACAGTTAAGGACGTTTATCAGAATAGGTTATTAGGATAAACAAGCTGGGAAACATAAACAGGCAGTGCGGATCAAAAAATTTGATGCAGGTTAGAAGCTTGTATCTAGAGAGAGGTCTGACACGTATACGAAGTAACGAGTAGACCATCGAGTTCCAGGATGCGTTTCTCACCCCGTAGTCCGTTTTTGCTTGCTCACAAGGGAGTATCATCTTATGCAAGAACACTTTTATGCAACCGAAGACAAGGATTTCCAGCGTCTACTGTCTCTTGGATTCTCTGATATCGAAGCCACCCGGCTTGTACATATGAAAGGCCACGTCAACGACCAGATTGAATATCGCGAGATGCTCGAAGAAAGTCGTCGTCTCAAATTTATGCGCTGGCTTATTGAACATGACCGTATCAGCCGCTAGGTAGTGGACAGGGCATTATTATCATCTGGTGTATGTTTTTAGATAAAAGAAGGATAAAACAGCATAAAAGCAGCATAATATGAGTCATCCCCAATTTTGCTGAACCTGCTCAAGGTGGCTGATGAAAGAACCAAGAGCGAGGGGATCAAGAGATGAGGGGATGAAACAGGTCAGTCGAGGGCGGTAATCGTCCCAAAG
>JAICIM010000675.1 GCA_025928885.1 Ktedonobacteraceae bacterium
ATCCATGACGATTTTCTTATAGTTTTGTTGGAAAATCTTGCCCTCTATACCCATCTCGCCATCAGGAGTAAAGAGCGGCATCGATGGATTGGTGGCGTAGTATTGCAGGGCAGCGTAGATATGGCTCTCTGTCAGCGTTTGCATCGCCTTCGTCATCCAGGTTTGCATAAATTGCGGGTCGTTCAATTTGCCATCGTTAATGGGTTTGTCGTCATTGAGCATCTGATCAGAGGCGTAGTTATATTCCGTCACCCAGATAGGGATCTCGCTGCCGATCGCTTCACGCATCGCGGCGCGAGCCTGTGCGAAGTGCATGGGCCAGCTATCGATATTGGCGAGGCAGAAGTCCGCCGACCAGTGAATGCTACAGGTATATTCGTGCCAACTTACGCCATCGGGTCGCGGCTTCGCATTCTGCACAAACGTTTTGAGATAGCGGCGGTTAAACTGATACATATCCGGGCCAATAAAGCGGGCCTGCGGATATAGCTGTTTGAGCTGGGGGATTACCTGATTCCAGACCTGGACATACTGGTCCGCTTTGATGCCCTGCAAGTCCGACTCGTTGCCAAATTCGTAGTAGACCGGTTGACTGCCGAAGACGCCAGTAATCAGACTGATCAGGTGGCTGTTGCGGGTCAGGATATCGCCTTCTTTATATTCGGGACCGCTTATCACGACCAGCGGTACGGCTCCCACCGCTTTAATGGCGTTGGCCGCCGCAACCTCCGTCTCGTCTTTCAGCGTGCCGCGCGTTGGCATACGGATCACTCGCACGCCCACATCCTTGAGCATCTGCCTTGTCTGGGCCGACTTCAGGATCGACTCGTCCCAATCGTGAAAGAGGGCCATATTGGTGCCGAAGAGCAGCGGCGACATGGTAGTTGTGTGAGTGACATCGTTGAGGGAGCGGTTCAGGCTGCCAGGCCAGAAATTGCTGGTAATTCCGATGAAGGCTCCTGTGTTCGCCGCCAGCAGCAGCATTACCACCAGCCCGACGTTTAGTAGAAACGCCAGCATCGGGGTGTAGCGTTCCAGGCGCGGCAACTCAACTTCAACTTCTCTGCTGGGGACTTTTGGTAGCGAGGCGGCCCCCTGCGCAGGCTGTTCCCAGGCGACTGCTGGACGCTGCCCCGTTGCTATCACATCGTTCCAGTTAAACGCCTGCTGGCCTGCATACGGGATAGCTGGGACGCCCCAGGTCACTGCTCCCTGTTCGCCGGTCGCGTACATCTGATTGTTGTACATGCCGCTGTAGGCATTTGGATGTGCGGTCGCACTCTGATTCCACGCTACCTGCGGTTGTTCGCCGCTGATTGCCTGATCAGGTGGATAGACCGCCTGCTGCTCTCCCGTGACGTGTGGCAATCCCCAGGGAACCATGACATGTCCATCGGTCAGGACCGGGGAGAGTTGCTGCGAGACGGGCCGCGATTGATCAGCAACATAATCCTGCCACCAGGGCGCGGCGTTTTGCTGCCCGGTTGCCTGGGCATTGTTCAACCAGGGAACGCTCGTCTGTTGTCCGCTTTGCTGAGACAGGCCGGGTTGTTGCTGTGCTGGCATGGCTTGCGAATCGGCCAGCCACGGGACGTTGTTCTGTGGCTGAATAGCGCTGTTATGTGGATCGGTGAGCCATGCGGCGTTCTGTGGCGCTGTACCCTGTTGGGGTTGTGAGGGGGTTGGCCGTGAGTCGGTCAACCATGCGGCGTTCGGCGCTACCTGCTGTTGTTGCTGTGAGTCGGTGAGCCATGCGGCGTTTTGCTGTCCCCCTGGCAACGGCTGCGAGTGTGGTTGGGGTGGTGTCGGCAGTGGTCGGGTTGGCTTAGGGCCTATGGTGGGCATTCTAAACTGTGAAGATGTGCTTAGCCCGCCCGTCGTCGGCGGCAGTTGTGGGTTGGTCGCGCCGGGATAGGGCGGCAATGGCTGCGCTGCTGGTGGGGCAAAGGGGTTTTGTGGATTGCCCTGCCCTCCAATGGCTGGCAACTGAAACTGTGAGATGCTGCCCGGCTTGTTTGCAGCGGGTAGCCGAAACTGTGAAGGTCTTTCCCACCCTCCCTCATCAAACGGACCACCAGATCCGGGAAATTGACCTGTTCTTTGCATATCATCATGGGGAGTTGTCACACCGAATACCGCCTTCAATAAAATCCTGGTGCAGCTTGAAAATCTATCATCGGAAGCGCATTTACGCGCTTTCTCTGTTTCAAACCTCTATTTCCTGGCACCGATCCGTCAAGTGATTGTGTATGTGCATGCATCTATATATGATGAGCTTTTTTCTATCCTCAGTGCATATGATGATGCACAAGCAATCATGCTCCGTTCAAAGTATACACCCTGCAAATGTGGTTGATAATAGTATCACCTCAAATGGCTATTTCGCGATGGCACGCTAGAAAGAATTGTGTATCAGGAAACGTCATGTTGTGCCTTCTGACATGAAAGTTATCATTCAAACGCTACAATATATATGGCACCACTGCCAGTATTCTTGAAGAGGGCTACTCGAAAAAAATACAGCAGTACAAAAAAGAACGTCATAGGAGGAACTTTTGCAGCTTAACATTTTCTTTAATCCGGCTGAACTGACTCTGGTTGAGGCTCCCGCACGCGATATCTACATTGTGATCGATGCCATGCGAGCCACCACGACGCTGACCGTGATGTGTGATGCTGGGGCGAAACAGATCCTGATTGCCCGGACGATTGAGCAGGCGCTCTCGGCGGCGCAGGTTGTCCCCGGTCGTCTGCTCTGTGGAGAGCGCCACACACAGACGCCGCCGGGCTTTGCTTACGGCAATTCACCGGCGCTATTTGCCGATCTGGATTTGACGGGCAAGGATCTCATCCTGACCACCAGCAATGGTACGCGAGCGTTTTTCGCCTGTCCCGAGCACAGCATTCGGCTGGCTGGCTGCTTTTATAATGCTGAGGCCGTCACCGCCTACGCCTTACAACTCGCCTGGGAGCAGCAGCGCAACATCTCTATTGTATGCGCCGCCGAGTATGGCTATTTTGCCCTTGAGGATGCCACCTGTGCGGGTTATCTCGCGCAAATAATGCGGCATAACTCTCCAAAATTGCAGCTTCATGATAACGCCTATGCTGCGATCACGCTCTACGAGGCTTACCCTTTCCCCAAACTGGTCGAATATGCGCAATCCGCACGCGACCTGATCGCTATTGGACAGCAGCGCGACCTGGATTTCTGCTTACAGAAAGATGGTAGCGAGAGTGTCCCGCAGGTGATCGAACGAGAGCAGGAGACCGGCCTGTTGCTCTTGCAGCGTGCGTAGCTAGCATGCGTGTTCTGACAGACAGCGATGACCTGTGGTAACATGCACTATGAAAAGTGATTGCGAAGGAGCCAGAGACGCCATGCAGCTTACTATCTATTTCAGTCCGGCAGAGGTTACCGCCGTCCAACCAACAAACAATGACGTATATATCGTGATCGATGTGATTCGTGCGACAACCACGCTCACGACCATTCTTGAGCGAGGGGCGAGCTATGTGTTGATCGCCGATGCACTTGAGCAGGCGCAACAGGCGGCGCAACGGGTTCCGGGTCGCCTTCTCTGTGGGGAGCGCAACGCCCTGCCTTTGCCCGGCTTCGACTATGGCAAC
>JAICIM010000755.1 GCA_025928885.1 Ktedonobacteraceae bacterium
AATGACGATCCGTTCTGGATCAAGTGCAATGGTCAGGTTCGTGATATGGAAGGCGAGTTCGGTGAGCGTGGCCTCCACAAAGGCGCGAGCCTCCGCGTCGGTCTGTGCGAGTTGAAAGATTTCTCTGGCCGTAGAGACTCCCTCAAACTGAAGGCGTGCTCGTTCGCCGATTGCTCTCCCACCAAGAAAATCCTCTAGAGGTGCGCGTTGATGGTGGAAACCTATCTCTTCGTGCAGATGGCGTAGATTGTAGGCAATCTCACCGGCGGCACCATGCGCACCTTCGATTACGCGTCCCCCTACGATGAGAGCGACGGCGAAGCCTGTTCCCAGGTTGAGATAGAGGCCGGTAGTGATGCCTGTCATGGCTCCCCAGCGCAGTTCAGCCGCCGCCGCTGCCTTGACATCGTTGGTGATCCGTATGGCAGGTGTGGAGAAGGATTGCCGCATCAGGCGAGGAAGCTCCAGGCGATCCCATCCCGGCACATTGGGAGCCAGCAGAACGCCATCCTCCAATGTGATACCCATAGTAGAGATTCCCACGCTCATGAGCGTTTTTCCCAACTCTCCCTGCGTTTGCTCTATGAGCTGTTGACCAGCCGCAATCACACGGGTAATGGCCTGTTCCGCCCCCTGATCGGCCAGGGTTGCCAGCACCTGTCGGTGTATAATCATTCCGTCAGGACGAGCGGTTGCCAGTGCCATTTTTGTTCCGCCAAGATCAATACCCAGTACAAAACCAGCAGGGCTTTCCTCCATAGCGTTGACCTTCCTCTTGCGCTTGCGTTCATAAATATTTATATGTGTGCGTGCGTGCTACGATCAGCAATCCGCTAATTATTGCTCTATATTTGCTTATAAACGATCAAATTTGCTCATAATAATTGATCGTTTATTTTCGTTTTGATTATAAACACTTCCTCTTTCGCTTGTCAAGATCTTTCTGGATGAAGTTTTCGCAGCTGGTTATCGGGGTAGATGAGGATAATTCTGGTAGAATCGGAAAATGAACAGCAGCAGCCCTGACAAAGTTGAGCAAAAAATGTTACCTTTCTCTGAAAGAAATGAATGATCGTATTTGATCGTTTATTTTCTATTTTGATTACTGCCATCGGTTGCTTCCTCGATTTGCAAACGATCATCAATACGCTGGTGGAAGCCTCTTCAGCAGATTAACAAGTTGTTACAACAAAAAGCAGGAAGAGGAGCATCTCCTCTTCCTGTCCGTACATTTCAGGATCTATGCGCTTTTATCATCTTTATGCGTGATGCTCACATAGGCGACGAAGCCGACGATCAGGACGGTCAGGATTACGGCGACTCTGGTATCGCCTAGCCCGAGACCATCGAGCGCGGACTTTCCGAACCAGTCAGCAAACGAGGCACCTAGCGGTCGCGTGACGATATAGGCGAACCAGAAGGCGATAATCTCGTTCAGGCCAAACAGGCGGTAGGCCAGGGCCGGGGCTGCAAACAGGATGGCAAACAGAATGCCAGAGGGGAGATAGCCCAGATGCAGGGTCGCAGCTGTCATATCTCCTGCCGCCGTGCCGAGCGCGAACGTTGCCATGACCGTTGCCCAGTAGAACAGCTCGCGGCGCAGCGTGGTAATGCTGTGGATCGACAGTGTTTTCTCGCAGACGTACCAGGCGATAAAGATCACGGCCAGCGCAATCGCAAAGAACACGACCGAGGTTTCATAGGAGATACCCACGATCACATGGAGCACATCGGCTGCCATCGTGCCAACAATGGCGACCATAACGACCGCGAACCAGTAGATCCAGGCGATATAACGCCGGGCGGAGAGTTGCAGGGTCAGCGCCACCAGCAAGCCAATGCCGCCAATAGCAACAGCAATATAGGGATCAATGCTCGTAACCAGGAAGTCAGAAGTCGCTTCCCCCATTGCGGTCGTTAGCAATTTTATAATCCAGAAGTAAATGGTGACTTCTGGAACTTTTCTCAACCCTTGCATAGCAAAACGAGCAATCGGGCTTATCTTATTTGAATCCACTTGTTGCGGCTCTTCAAGAGAGGGTTTATGCATATACCATATCTTCTTTCTAGAGATTGTTAGTCACCAGGAATGCCGCCCTCTACTGTAGTGCTCAGAGATGAGAAGAAGCTGAAAAATATCCCAGGATGTGCTTTTTGAGAGCCATCAACCAGAAGCGGGAATGGTCGGGGCGTCGTAGTTGCGCGACTGTATCGCGCCAGGGTCACCTCGTGGATGGGGCCATGAGCGCGATAAAGTCGCGCGGCTACGACATATTTTCAGGATTTCACGTTGAGAGCCATCAACCAGAAGCGGGAATGGTCGGGGCGTCGTAGTTGCGGGG
>JAICIM010000160.1 GCA_025928885.1 Ktedonobacteraceae bacterium
ATACATGTTACCACGCGCGTTTGTACTCAAGCACGTGTAACGCTGTCTGGCCGATTGAAATTGGAGTTCGGGCAGACTGAAATAGACCACCGTGATTTCTGCTGCTTGTCCCGGTGTGAGGTGAAGACGGCGAATTGGCAGCGTGTTAGTGAAAGGCGTTGCTGTAATATCAACATCGATACAGCCCGTAAGAGAGGGAAGAGGCGTACCATCGGCTGTGCGCCATTGTCCTTTGCCATCTGCCAGCAAATGGAGTTGATGTGCTGGAGAATCGAGCAGTTCAAGCGCGACAGAGTGAACACACCATGACATATCGCAACGGATCGTATAATGAGCGCGAAACACTCTATCCTCCTCGACGGCAATGAGTAAGCTATCGGCGATAACCTCTCCGTTTTGTTCAAAGAGATGAAGATGCTCTAGCCCTGGCCCATCACAACGGGAAAATAGAACGTTTCGCTCCATATGTGTTCTTCCTACATATGTCTAGATGCGCTCCAACGGCTCAAATCCGAGTGTGCGGAGCACATTGTTCATGGTCTGAACGGTCGCTCTGACCAGCCAGGTGCGGAACGCCTTGATCTGCTCATCGGTTTCGCGCACAATGGGTGGGGTATGCTCGAAAAAGTCGCTGAAGTGTGCGGCCAGATCGTAGGCATAGGATGCGAGCGTCGGCGGTGCCAGTTGTTCAGCTGCCTCTGCCAACCGGCGCGGGTAGGCATCGATATGGCGTAGCAGCTCCCACTCACTCTGTTCGAGTTGTTCTGGTAATTGTGCCAGGCCGGTTGGTATCTCATAGCCAGTTTCTTGCAGACGGCGCAGGATGCTGTTGGCGCGTGCATAGGCATATTGGAGATAGATACCAGTATCGCCTTTAGAACGCAGTACCTCATCCATATCGAGAGCAATGATCTGTTGCAGGTTAAAGCGGATCATGAAGTAGCGAATTGCGGATGCTGCAAGCACGGCTGCCGTTGTTTCGTTTGTTTCAGGCTTGTCGTCCTGTCGGCGCACATCGAGCATGCGTTTGATCGCCGTATTGATCAGGTCATCGGCTTTGATTTCGATGCCTTTGCGACCAGACATGGCATAAGACTCGCGTCCATCAGAGGTATCAATGCCTAGTTGTGCGGCGGTGGCGGCTGAGAGCGTAACCACTTCATAGGCGAGATGTTTGGAGTTATCGGCCTGTTTTGCGAATCCCAGGCGGCGTACGCTCTCGTACACGACCTGTTGCAGGTACGACTGGCGCACATCGATGACGTTGATGGCGCGTTTCGCATGTCCAAAGCGTTTGGGATCGGCCTCTTCGGCCTGTTGAGGTTCGTCTGCCCGCATGCTCCACAATTTGCGCCCATCATGTTGAATGCCCCAGGGAACAAATGCGAACTGGACATCGATCCCCAGTTCGTCGGTGATACCAAGCTTCCAGAGCTGATAGGCGATGTCTTTAGCGGTGTAGGTCGCCGTACCATCGCTGCGGACCAGAATTTTGTCGCTTGTGCGATCCCCTTCGTTGGTCTGCGCTTCGCCATCGCCAAATGGGAGAATCCAGCAACCAGCCGCCGGACCTGTTTCAGGCTTTTCCAGCAGGTTTCGTTGTTGAAGTACCTCAAATGTGCGCTTCCAGAGTCCCGCCTTGAGAATAACCGACTCCCAGGGGAGCAGGTCATAGGAGATGTTGAGGCGCGACATAGTTTTGAGGTGGGCCTGTACGATCTGTTGTGAGAGGTCGTGCGCCAGCGTTGGATAATCTGGACCGCTCTCCGGTTCGCCTCCATGTTCGATAGCTCGCATCACTTCTCGACGCAGGGCCGTGGCCGTCTGGCTCTGTTCTGAGCCTTCTTCATAAACTTTTTGCACTGCCACATATACCCGTGAGCAGTAGTAATCGAAAGACTCTCCGGGGAGCTGTTCGTTCCCTTCAGTCAGTTGGAGTTGGCCCCTCTGGAGCAGTGTAAATCCTACGACCACATCGGCGACCTGAACGCCGGAGTCATCAATGTAGTTATCCGCTTCAACCTGATACCCCTGTGAGCGCAGCATGCGTACGACAGTATCTCCAATGCAGGCGTTGCGCAGGTGTCCGACATGGGCGGCTTTGTTGCTGTTGATGTTGGTATGTTCTACGATAACTCTGGTTCCCGTCCCTATATCGTTCTGCCCAAAATCAGGTCCAGCCTCCAGCACCCGCTCCATGATCGCCTTGCCAACTTCAGCGCGATTCAGGCGAAAATTAATATAGCCTGGTCGGGTGGGGGTGATTTCCTGAATAATAGGAATATGCATATCGCGTAGAATGCTGACGAGCGCTTCTGCGATTGGGAGCGCTGGCCGCCCTAACCTGTTCTTCCCCTGCCACGACATCACAGGCATTGAATAGTCGCCAAAGCTGGATTGAGCCGAGAAACGCAGGTCCAGCGGAAGCTGTTCTATATCAAATTGAATATTTTCTTGAGTAAGGTACGTGGCTACTGCTTGCTTTATAACAGCGGTAAGATATGCGTAAAGATCTATTGCTGTATTCTCTGCCATATTATATGCCTCACTGGTGACACTCATTTCTATTCCTCTCTGCAATCCAAGTAATGCAATCTACTATAACGTAGCTTTGCTGTACGGTCAAGTAGCGGAGAGGGCGACACATTTCATAGTGACTCGACAAATCACTTCCTCTCCATTATACTGCGTCCAGACCATGTTTATGTTGTATCTCCTCCTGGCTTGCGCAAGATGCAGCATATTACTTTTCTCGTACGTACAGAAAGATGCAGCTATGGAGATGTTCTATCCTTTATAATAAAGTGGACGTGTGACGTGATTTCTGCGGTTTGTGCAATATATTTGAGATGGACTGCAATAGGACAAATTGGTATGAAGGAGTAAATACAGGATGTTGTTGCGGAAGGGGGAGCATGGTCGCTTTCCCTGGTTGAATGGTTCTCTTATCTGGGCTGTTGCGCTTATTTTGCTAGCGATCGTGCTCCGTGTCATTCTTACTGCAAAGGGATGGCCTCTCCTCGATAGCGACGAGGGGACGATGGGGCTGATGGGTATGCATATCGCCTTTCGCGGCGAACGCCCGCTCTTTTTTTATGGGCAAGGCTACATGGGCGCTACCGAAGCCTATCTAGCCGCTATAATGTTTCGTCTCTTTGGCGTCTCTTCCTTTACATTACGCCTCGGCTTAATTCTCATTTTTGCGCTCTTCCTGTTGGGTATGTATCTGCTGAGCTGTTTGCTCTATAACAAGAAGGTTGCTTTACTGACCGTGGCCCTGCTCGCTTTAGGCTCAAATCCTATGCTTATGCGAGCGCTGATTGCGGTTGGCGGCGTGCCTGAAACGTGGCTGGCTGGCACCTGTCTTTTGCTCTTGACCGCATGGCTTGCTCTCTCTTCCACCGCAGATGGGACTATGCGCAATCGCTGGCCGCGCCTGTTGGCCTATTTTATCTGGGGAACAGCAGCAGGCTTCGGCCTCTGGAGCCATATGCTGATCCTGCCCTTTATTCTGGTGAGTGGGATCGTTCTGCTAGTCTTCTGCTGGCGTGAGCTATTCAGCCTGGCTCCTCTTTGTCTGTTACTGGGCCTGCTGCTTGGCTCCTCTCCTTTGATTTATTACAACTTGACCGCCCCTCCTGGCAAAGATACACTGTTCTACGCTGTTCATGCTATGGAGGCTGGTGGCAGCCCTCAATTGCCTTTACAGATATTGTTACCCATGCAATTGAAAGGCGTCCTCTTCATTAGCTTGCCGACGGTGACCGGCGCAAATCCTCTTTGTTATGGATCAGTGTACACGCTTCCCCTTCTACATATGGGGAATATTCACGATGTTCGCTGTACCCTCGTGCATACCGCCTGGCCGCTTGGCGTGATCCTGCTCTGGCTCTTTGCCTTTGGGCTGGCCCTGCGTACCCTCTGGACTTTGCGTTCACAATTTGTCAGCAAGGGATGGGCCGCTGAAGAGCGCCGAGAGGCTATTCGTTCAAGCCTTCGCCTTGCTCTGCTCGTGAATGGCGCGTTGCCTGTGCTTCTCTATATGTTGAGTCCTAATTCTGCGTTTTATCCCGTCGCCACTTCTCGCTATCTGGCAGGTATCCTGGTCTCAACGCCGGCTCTGCTGGCACCGCTGGTGAGCGGAAGTAACGTTGTGAAGCCTCTGGCTTTGCGACTCACTTCACGTGTCACGCTTGCCCTGCGTCTAGCTCAATTCAGCGTTGTGCTAAGGCGAGGGGTGTTGATCGTTGTTGGTCTGGTGTTTGTGCTGGGTGTTTTCAGTACGTTTACTGGCTTTCTTACCCCGCCGGCGGTTGACCGCCATGAAGATGTCTACTATACTCAGGTTAGTACACAACATCTCGACGTTCCCGCCGTACAGGCACTCAATCGGCAGGAAGCGGGTCTAATCGGTGACCTCATCCGTCTTGGAGCCAGGCATATTTATTCCGACTATTGGACCTGCGACCGCCTGATCTTCCAGAGCAAGGAACATATTATTTGCAGCGTTGTACAGGATACATTGGCACCAGGCCATAATCGTTATGCACCATATAGTACTATTGTGAAGGCTGATCCTGCGGCTGCGTATGTTTTCCATGCGGGATCGCAGCCGGACACAACCTTTGCTCAACGTATGGCTTCTTCTGACGAGCAGTTTCGCACCTTTAAACGGTATCATCGTCTGGCTTTAGATGGATACGCGGTGTATCTGATCAACAAGATATAAGTGGAGTAATGCGTATGTTACGCTGGAGTGAGATACGTGCGAAGTATCTCCATGCTGACTCTTATGGGCTGTGGGCGGGAGCCTTGATCGCTCTGGCGGTGGCTCTGCGCATCGCGCTGATTGCTTTGGGCTGGCCGCAACTGGATAGCGATGAAGGCACAATGGGCATTATGGGGATGCATATTCTTTCCCAGGGAGAACATCCCGTTTTCTTCTATGCCCAGGGCTATATGGGGGCGCTTGAAGCCTATGTCGCTGCCGCTTTCTTCGCGCTCTTTGGCGTTTCGACCTTTACGCTGAGAATCGGTCTCATCCTCTTTTTCGCTCTGTTTCTTGTTGGTATGTATCTGCTCACGAGCCGTTTGTATACCCGATCCTGGGCGCTGGTGACGCTGGCCTTTCTGTCGCTTGGCTCGGCTCCCATCTTAGCCCGCCAATTGGTCGCTATCGGTGGCTATGCTGAAACGTTGCTCTTTGGCGTCTTTCTGCTGGTTTTATCCGTCTGGTTGGCCTACTCTTCAACTCCCGACGCTGCTACCCGCCATCATTGGAAACGTCTGGCTGGCTATGCTGCATGGGGCGTGATTGCTGGCGTTGCTCTCTGGACCGACGTGTTGATCTTGCCTTTTATTATCACGGGCGGCTTGCTGTTGCTCGTATTTTGTTGGCGCGATTTGCTTGGTTGGGCCTTGCTCTTTCTCGTGCTTGGTACGCTGCTCGGTGCTTCGCCGATGATCGCTTACAATCTGACAGCGCCTCCCGGACAGGATACGCTGACATATATTAGAAATATCCAGGGAGCCGAAGGGATCAAGCATCTTCCTTTTGCCGTGATGTTTCCGCTTCAGTTAAAGGGGGCGTTTCTCATTAGCCTGCCTGGCGCAACAGGGGCAACTCCTCTTTGTTACAACTATGTTGAAGATGTTCGGATATTGCAGTTTGGCGGCTTTCATCAAATTCGCTGCACACTAATGCATACTGGCTGGCCTCTCGGGATCGTTCTTTTGTGGATTGTTGCCGTCTTTTTCGCGGCATATGCTATCTGGCGTCTCTTTCGCTCATCAGCCCCTTTCAGTTCCCCTGAACTACGGCAGAAACTGGTCCGTTATGCTGGTCGTTTAGCTCTGCTGTTCAACGCCGTATTTGTGCTGTTCCCGTTCTTGTTTAGCCCTGCCGCCGCCTATTTCCCGGTTCCCGATATGCGTTATCTGGCGGGGATGCTCGTTACCACTCCTGCGTTGCTCTGGCCACTCTGGGTTGGCTCAAGGCATATGAAGCCACTGCTAATGAAGATTTCCAGCGCAGTAATGGCGATCAATTTTACGCTGGTGAAGCGTGTTATTCTTCTGCTTGTCGGTCTGGTATTTCTTATAGGCACGCTCAATGTCTTTACGGGTGCTCCTGCTACTTCTTTCATTCCTCCTCGTCAGGATATGTTTGCGATCGTTGGTGTCTATAAGTATCTAGGCGTTCCTCAGACACGCGTGTACAATCAGGAGGAGCATGATCTTATTCAAAATCTCTTGCGCCTGGGAACAACCCATATCTATTCTGATTACTGGACCTGTGATCGCATCATTTTCCGTAGCCAGGAGCAGATTATTTGTAGCGCGGCGCGTTATCTCAAAAGCAAATTACGGACAGGTCAGAATCGTTATCCGCCTTATTGCGGGATTGTCAAAAATGATCTGCGGGCGGCTTATGTCTTTTCTGTCGGCACCCCAGAGGCCGCCTATATGGAGCGAAGATTTCAAGCTGCCACCAATCTCTATGATCGCTATTCCTTCAACGGCTATGTCATTATTCGACCTAAACAGGCGCTTCCTAACGACTGGCATTGTTCATCTTAGAAGAGAAGGATAGACCCTTTTCTTATAGCAATAAGAAAAGCTAACCGAGGGAAGGAGCTTTACTTGTTGCAAATAGTGTGTGTATCATATACTTAGAGAGTCAAAGTGTTAGGGAGGAGTTGCACCTCGACAACGTTTGGTGGATAACGAAGTCCTCACAGCGGCGTTGTTTGCTAGCGGTCCCAGTTTTTGCATCGCTTCTATAGCGGCGTGCCTCAACATATCGTAACGTGTGAATTTATCCATTGAGAAGGGTTGCCATGCGTTCATCTCGTTCTTCCTCTTCCGACGACCTGTTTGCCGACAATGTTTCTTCAGACCAGGGTATTGAGCAGTCACAGGATAAGGCTCAAGGGAATTATCAGTGGGTTGCTCTCTCGGTCACAACAGTAGGTGCCTTGCTTGCCTCTATGCAAGGATCGGCCCTACTTATCGCGCTCCCCGATATTATGGCGGAGTTGCACGCCTCATTCTTCACGATAATGTGGGTACTGATGGGATACCTGTTAATCCTTACCGTCCTGACCCCCATTATCGGGCGGCTGGCCGATATATGGGGACGAAAGCGGCTCTACAACAGCGGCTTTGTCATCTTTACCCTCGGTTCCCTGGCTGCTGGTATCTCTCAACCATCGTTTCATGGTGCAGATCTGATTATCGGACGCTTGATTCAAGGCCTGGGTGCAGCTCTGCTGGTGACAAATAGTACCATCATTGTCACGGATGCCTTTCGGAAAGGGCAGATTGGCCTGGGATTGGGCATTAACCAGATTGCGGGTGCTGCCGGTTTTCTACTCGGCCCGATTGTGGGAGGCTTATTGACGGAGATTTCCTGGCGCTGGGTATTTCTGTTTAATGTGCCAATTGGCGTCTTTGGCGCGTTATGGGCCATCAAACGGCTGCGAGAGCCTGTTGGCGGAATGGCACATCGCCATATTGACTGGTTTGGCAGTGTGACGCTTATGGTCGGCCTGACCGGCGTTCTGCTGGCATTAACGATGCTGGCATTCCCGATGCTGCCCGGGCCAGTTATCATCGCCATTCTGGTGGTTGGAATCGTCGGGTTGGTGTTGTTTGCCATCTTTGAGCCGCGTATCGCCGAACCCATCGTACTGCTACAGCTCTTTGCGAACCGCCTCTTTACCCTGGCGAATTTAAGTGGTCTGCTCAACGGTATTGCTCGTGGCGCGGTCCTATTCCTGCTAATCTTCTTCTTGCAAGGCCCTTATGGACAAGATCCCCTCACTGCTGGCCTGATGCTCACCCCCTTCGGTGCTGCTTTCCTCGTGATCGGTCCCCTCAGTGGTCGCCTGTCGGATCGCTTTGGGTCCCGGCTGCTTGCGCCGATTGGCCTGGCAATCTCTGCGCTTGGACTACTTGCCCTCTCTACCGTGACTGCAACAACGCCTTTCTGGTTGCTTGCTGTCTATATGGCGTTAATGGGTGGTGGCTCTGGTTTCTTTGTTTCTCCCAATACCAATGCCATTATGAGCGCGGTTGAGCCGCATACACGCGGTGCGGCAGCTGGCATTTTGAATATGCTCAATAATACCGGCCAGATGCTCAGCATCGCGATTGTCTTCCCGCTGGCCCTGAAAGATGTTCCTCAAGATGCTATGATGCAAGTCTTTATATATGGCGGTGGGATGAGTAAATTTCCCAGCGCCTTGAATCTGTTTATGAATGGTTTACATACCGCTTTTCTTGCATCTTTTGCATTGAGCGTTATTGCCATGATCGTCGCCGCCCTCCGTCCTGCCCACTGATCTGTGGACTTTTTACGCCCGGATGGTTGTTTCCTTCCTATACTCTCGCCATCCGGGCTTTCGCTGCTCTTCTCCGACCGTTTTTCGCTTGCAAATATTTTATCCCTGTGGTATTGTGATTTTAGCTTGATAAAAAATGATCGATTTCACGGGAGGGAAGCAGTGCATAAGCCTATCCAGGAGTTAGCACCCCGCATCAGCGATTGTCTCAAACTGATCTATTCTATGCAGGAGCAGGGCCAGAAAGTCTCCACTTCGGCAGTGCGTGAACAACTGGGCGTGAGCGATGCCACTGTGACCATGATGTTTAAAGATTTTGCAGCGGCTGGCTGGGTTGAACACGTTCCCTATCGCGGTGTGCGGCTGACCGCTCTTGGCGAACAGAAGGCTGTTGAGGTGATACGGCATCACCGTCTCTTAGAGCTTTATCTCGCCCGTGAATTAGGCTATACCTGGGATAAGGTGCATGAGGAGGCTGATCGCCTGGAACATGTTATCTCCGAAGAATTTGAAGATCGCCTCGATGCACTGCTTGGTTACCCCACTGTTGATCCTCATGGCGATCCTATCCCCAGCAAGGATGGGGTCATGACTGCGCGGAAAGGGTTGCTGCTCTCGCAACTCCAGGAAGGACAATCCGCCCAGGTCTTGCGTGTCAGTGACCAGGACTCCGAAAAATTATGTTATCTGGGCCAGCTGGGACTCTATCCCGAGGTTCCTGTGCAGTTGGTGAGCCGCGCCCCCTTTGGTGGCCCGCTGCTCGTTCGCGTTGGCGAGCCTCCAAATCAGACGGAGCATATGCTCGGTACTGAATTAGCCAATCAGATCCAGGTGACTCTCCCCCACAAGGCCACGCAAGAGAAACAATCTGTATAACTTGTTCGATTGATGATCTCTCTTGCTGAGATAGGTAGCGTTCTACGTCAAACTGTGCTAAGATTCGTGCAAATCTGGACCTGTTTTAAGCATGGCATCCAGTGGTCCAGAGGGATAAATCCGCGAACAAGGAGAGAATTACTTGGCAACACACGAGAAACGATACGTTATCATTGGTAATGGGGTCGCAGGGACAACCGCCGCTGAAACGCTGCGCAAAAATGATCCGAATTGCAGCATCCATCTGATTACCAATGAACCATATCCCTTGTATAACCGCGTCTCGCTACCACGATTCCTGCAAGGTGTCATCGTTGAACAGAAGGTGATGATACGCGACTTTGCCTGGCATGAGCAAAGAAACATTCAATTTTTGACCGAAACTCTGGTGACAGGCGTTCATACCGATGAGCGCGTCGTAGTGACCGATAAAGGCCAGCATTTACCGTATGATGCCTTGTTGGTGGCGAGCGGTGGTCGGGCGAACCCCCTGTGTGTGCCAGGAGCAGAAGATACCAGACATATTTATAATTTTGTGACGCTGGATGACACAAAAACTATTATCGCCAGAATGCTGGAGTCAAAGACGGCTCTTGCCTATGGTGGTAGCTTTATCGCCTATGAGCTGTGCGATGGCTTTGCACTTCGTAAACTCAATACAACCTGGTTGATGCGTGGCCCTTATTGGTTGCGTACCGCCCTTGATCCTGAAGGCGGCGAGGTTATTGACAATATCGCGAAAAAATTCGGCGTAGAGGTCATTCATGGCGATGAGATCGAATCGGTTGTCCCGAAAAATGGCGTGCCAGGTTATGTGAAGACGAAGAAGGGACGCGAGATTCAGGCCGATATGATCGGCATCGGTCTTGGTATTCAACTCAATACGAGCTATCTGGACGGAACTCCTGTGGAGATTCGTACCGGCGTGGTGGTCAACGAGTTTTTAGAGACGAATGTTCCTGGCGTTTATGCTGCCGGCGATGTGGCCGAATTTTATGATCCGATCATTAGCCGTCACCACACGATGGGAACCTGGGATAACGCGATGGGTCATGGTCGCATTGTAGGGGTCAATATGGCTGGCGGCCATCAAGCCTACGTTGACGTTCCCACCTATACCAGCCCGCTCTTCGATGTCAATATCGCCGTTGTTGGTACTGCTGAGTCCAATAATCCCGAATTGGAGATTGCTACTCTGCGGGAGCTGGGCGAAAAGGGCAACGAGAATTATCGCAAACTCTTCTTCCGCGATAATAAACTGGTCGGCGTGCTGATGATCGGAAGTCCCAAAGGCCGCAAGAAGCTGGTGGATCTCGTCAAAAATCAGCGGGAATTTGCAACCACTGCTGAACGTGAGGCCATTCTGAGGCTCAAATAATCTTTTGTCACTATTCTGCTGCCTGGCACAACGAGTGCCAGGCATTCATCGTTATTATCTATATATAACTCTATGTTTTGATAGAACTGACTGCTTGACGGATGAGAATTTTATAAGATAATGGAAATAGTATTATAAGCTCACAAAGAGCTAGATGTAGGAGACGGTTTGTGGCTATGCAGTGTCCCCATTGTGGAGCAATGTTGCCGAGAAATGTTGCTCGGTTCTGTAATCAGTGCGGCTCTTCTATTTCTGCCCCCCAGCAATGGTCGTCATCAGATCCAATATCTGAGAGTGGATCTTCTTCTCAGGACGCGTCTTCTACACCCCATCAGGAAGAGCAACAAAAACCTGTGTTGCACGAACAGGTTGCTCAGCAGCCTCCCCCTCTTCCTTCAGTGGCCGATGAGACGCCTTCCTGGCTCAGAAAATTAGATCGCAACGATCCTAAAAAATCTTTGCCCGGCATAAGCAGCGAGACACAGAGCAGTAATCAAACGCTCTTATCCGGTGGATGGCAGGCAAGAGATATTTCTGCTCATGGTTTAGAAGAGCAGCCCCTTCCTGTGATCGAACCGCAACCAGATGAGATTACTGATCCTGCCCCTACTCCACAGGAAAAAACAAAGCTCGCTCAGCAACCAGACGTTCCAGAGACAATACAGGAAGCATCTGTTGCAGAGACCCCGGAGTCTGAGATATCCGCTGTTGAGACAGGTGAGCAGGCAAAAGGTGGGCCAGTCGCTGCTCAGTTCTCTTCTTCTTTAAAGGAACAATCTAAGGAAGAGATCCCTTCATCTTCCTCCCAGTTCGCGGGACGTGAGCTGCGAGTGAAGGTGTGGGAGCAGGAAGATGATGCCTCGCTGGACCCAGCAGAAGACGCCACTGAAACTTCATCCAATGATGTAGAGGATCTTCCTACGCAAATTATCATCTCTTCTTCGGTTGCCCCTGAATTGCTTGATGCCGCTTCCAGACCTGTCCCTCTGTCAGGTGAGTCGTCATACGAGCCAATAGAACAATTAGATACGGTTGAGATGGCGAGTGAGCCAGTACGTGAGCCGATAGAACAGGTTGATACCGTTCAG
>JAICIM010000211.1 GCA_025928885.1 Ktedonobacteraceae bacterium
GGAACGGTTTGAGCGGATTGTACAGGCTCCACAACGGCTGCGGGTTTGAAGGGCTGCGGCAACCAGGTAGGCAGCTCTGGAAACTCCACCTGCTTGCTGGCCGCAGGAGTCACAGCAGCCTGAACTGGCTGAGCTGGTTTCGAGAGGGTTGACTGCCTGAACGGCTCGGGGAGCCAGGAAGGAAACTCTGGGAACTCACCCGGCTCATCGTCGGGCATGACAGGAGCCGGAGGCTGCGGAAACGGTGTTAAATTGTCTTTTTGCCGCGTACGAGCAACCAGCGGTTGTTGACCAAACCCGGCGGGCGGTTGCGGAAATGGCGTGAGATTGTCCTTGCGTCCAGCACGCGCCACCGGCTGCTCGACATCGCTCTGAGGCAATGAGAAGTCGATCTGTGGTTGAGCGTTCAGGGGCGCAACACCTTGAACCGGCATCTCTCCGCTCTCTTCTCCATCGTCAGCCTGATCGCCATCAGACCAGCGTTTACTCCACGGAGCGAGCCAGGTGATATCGGGACCTTCATCGCTTTTGCCGCTGGCCTTCCAACCAAACTCTAGAGCATCGATAAACTCGGCGCAGGCGGCGGGACGATTCACGGGTCGCTTTGCCAGGCCCCGCATCAGTACCTGCACCACCTCTAGCGGGATGTAGTTATTAAACTGGCGCGGCTCTGGCGGCTGCTCTTTGACCTGACTGGCAAGCGTCTCATGGCTGGTTTTGCCTTGAAAGGGGAAATGACCGGTGAACAACTGATACGCGAGAACGGCCAGACTGTAGCGGTCGCTGGCGGCCTCTTCTTCTCCCTCGATCACTTCGGGAGCCATATATTCCGGGGTTCTGCTCTCGGGACGAGCAGTGCCGTGATAGCTGGCGCTGCTGAGCATCTGCACCGTACCAAAATCTGAGAGTTGTAGCCATCCCTTGCGCACAAACATGTTTTCTGGCCGCATGTCACGATGCAACACTTGTTTGTGATGAGCATAATCGAGCGCACGCGCGGCCTGCCTGAGATAGCGTAAGCTTTCGTAGACGGGGAGCATCCCATTCAGCGCCTGTATGCGCTGGGCAAGGGTTTCACCGGCAACAAAGGGCATCACCAGATAAGGCATCACCTCTCCATTGCCGGTCTCCTGCTCACCAAAGTCCTGAATAGCAAGAATGTGTGGATGCTCCAGAGCAGCAACGGCACGGGCCTGCATAGCAACATCGTTAAGATAAACCCGATTGCTCGCCGGAGCAGCAGGCAGCATTTTAATGGCGACCTTCTGCTGATTTTGTTCATCAATTGCCTGGCAGACGGTACAACTATTACTCTGCCCCAGCAACTGTGTGACCTGGTAGCGCCCGATTCTCTTATCTTGCCAATTGCCCATAATGCTCTCCATGAAAATATGTTGTTCCTCCATACAACTATCTGCTATTCTGCATTAAAGATGCGTCTTTATACGAAGATTTATCTATCTTTTTTACATGATATGAATATAATATTGTTGAGGTATATATGCATACGATGAGCAGGGTCGGTTATGCCAGACCCCCGCATCCATTATAGCTTGCGCTGTGTCAAAAGAGAACGTTTTACGGATTCACCTGTACCAATGTACCAATCGAGGCCCGGTGATACAGCCGGGCCGCCACTTTGCAGACACAAGTGTTGCAGATAAAAAAAGGATGCACCAATAATGGTGCATCTCTTCTCTATGTTAGAATAGCGACAGCTGTTGCGGAGGCTCCTCGCGGGGCTGGATGGGTCGGGGCGCTTTACGAGGAGACTCGCTGGCCATCCGTTCGGCTTCGGCGATGACGATCGGGATCTTTTTGAAGTCATCGCGGATCACGTTTTTGAGATCAGGTTTATGCAGGCCAGCAGCGGGATGATACATCGCAATGCAAATATATCCATCTTTCTTGCGGGCGCGGCCATGAATTGCGCTGATCTTCTCGTTGCCAAAGAACTTTGCCATCGAATAGCGACCCAGTGTCACAATGACATGTGGCTGGATTGCGGCGATCTGACGATCGAGATACTCATCACAGGCAGCAATCTCTTCAGGGAGGGGATCACGATTATTGGGGGGGCGACATTTTACAACATTGGTAATAAAGATATCGGAGCGTTTCAGATTAATGCTGCCCAACAGGTCATCAAGAAATTGTCCGGCAGGCCCGACAAACGGGCGTCCCTGTCGATCTTCTTGCTGACCCGGCCCTTCTCCGATAAAAAGCACTTTTGCGTGGGGATTGCCTTCGCCTGGAACAGCTCTCGTACGACCCTTACAGAGATTACACTTTGAACAGGTAGAAGCCTCAACGGCTACCTCTTTCAGCATCTCCTCCGACGACATACAACATTTCCCCTTTTCCTAGAAAATAAATGGGCATCAGCAATCAGGGTGCGATTGGACGACGACGCTGGCGTCCAATCGCGAACAATAATTCTTTGCACCATGCAAGAAAAGGATGCTTACCAGCGGCGCTCGGGTGGACGGCCATAGTTGTCGCGGCGAGGACCACTGGGGCCACGTCCCGTATTGCCGGAACCGCCGCCCATTGGTCGGCGCTGGCCAAAGCCGCCACCGCCGCTGTTGCGATCACCATAGCGGTCGCGGTTATCGCGATCATTATAGCCACCGCTGCGTTCGCGATTGCCGCCATAGTTGCCACCACGATCATTATAGCCACCAGGACCACGGCCACCACCGACCGAACCTTCGCGATCGCGTCCCATGCCATAGCCGCCGGGGCGTCCGCCACCAGGACCACCACGACGCGCGGGACCGCGCTCTTCAGGCTCAATTGTAGGCATCTCGCCGCTCAAGGCAGCGCGACGGGAAAGATTGATGCGACCCTGACCATCGACCTCGATCACCATCACGGTAATTTCATCGCCGACCGAGACGACATCTTCGGGGCGATTGACCTGATAGTCAGCCAGTTGGGAGGTGCGAACCAGCCCCTCTTTGCCCGGCAAAATCTCAACAAACGCGCCGAAATCGACAAGACGGCGAACCGTGCCGGTGTAGATGCGGCCAACCTCGACCTCTTCGGTCAGGGCGCGAACGGCATCCAACGCCTGCTGCATCGCCTCGCTAGAAGTGGCGGAGACATTGACGGAGCCATCGTCCTCAATATCGATCTTCGCGCCGCTCTCCTCCTGAATCTTGCGGATCATCTTGCCGCCTGGGCCGATGACTGCGCCAATCTTATCAGGATTGATCTTGATCGTCTGGATACGTGGTGCGTACTCAGACAGCTCCTCGCGTGGAGCATCGATTGCATCAAGCATCTTCTCCATGATAAACATGCGGCCATCACGCGCCTGCTCCAGCGCCTTCGACATAACGTCGTAGGTAATGCCCTTGACCTTGATATCCATCTGCAATGCGGTAACGCCATCAGCGGTGCCAGCGACCTTAAAGTCCATATCGCCAAGCGCATCCTCGATGCCCTGAATATCACTGAGGACCGCCCATTTGCCAGCGCGGTCGCCCTCACCAGTGATCAGGCCCATCGCAACGCCCGCGACAGGAGCGTGAATGGGAACACCAGCGTCCATTAGTGCCAGAGTAGTGCCACAGACCGAACCCATCGAGGTCGAGCCATTCGATGAGAGGACATCGGAGACGGCACGAATGGTGTAGGGAAACTCCTCATGCGAGGGAATGACAGCGGCGACGGCACGCTCGGCCAGAGCGCCATGCCCAATCTCGCGGCGGCCAGGGCCACGCAAGGGCTTGCTTTCGCCCGTCGAGAAGGGCGGAAAATTATAGTGGTGCATGAAGCGTTTGCTCTCGCTAGCGCCCAGCCCATCAAGAATCTGCTCCTCACCAGGGGAGCCAAGCGTTATGACGCTCAGGACCTGTGTCTGTCCACGCGTGAACAGGGCAGAGCCATGCGTGCGTGGCAGAAGGCCGACCTCACAGGTGATGGGGCGAATAGTTTTGAGGTCGCGGCCATCGGGGCGGGTGGCAGTATCGAGGATCGTGTTACGAACGTAGGCTTTTAGCTCTTTCTCGTAGAAGTTGATGATCTCTTTCAAACGATCGGGATACTGAGTACCCAGTTCCGTCACCAGCGCATCCTGCACCTGGCTGAGCGCCTGGGAACGAGCAGTTTTATCGGGATTGTTGACCGCCTGCTCGAAGCGGGGGCGCACAAACTCGGCCACGCGTGTATGCAGTTCTTCGTCAACGGGGGCAGGAGCAAAAGGACGCTTAGGCTTGCCAACCACCTGCATCAACTTTTCCTGCATCTTAATGATATCTTGCAGCGCCTCCTGACCGAAGCGCACGGCCTCCAGCATCAGATCTTCGGGCAGTTCTTTAGCCCCGGCCTCCACCATCATCACCGCATCAGCAGTTCCGGCAATTGCCAGATCGAGCTTGCTGCGGGACATCTGAGATTCCTGGGGATTGATCACCAGTTGATCATCAATATAGCCAACGCGAACAGCACCAACGGGGCCGGCGAAGGGGATATCGGAGAGGCTCAAAGCGGCGGATGCGCCGACAATACCCATGACATCGGAATCATTTTCCTGGTCTACAGAAAGCACCGTAATGACGACCTGGACATCATTGCGATAACCTTTGGGGAAGAGAGGGCGAAGAGGGCGATCAGCGAGACGACAGGCGAGGATGGCGTGTTCAGTAGCGCGACCTTCGCGTTTGATAAAGCCACCAGGGATTTTACCGGCAGCATACATGCGTTCTTCAACATCCACAGTTAATGGAAAAAAATCAATACCTTCACGAGGCTCATCGCTGCCAACCGCAGTGGCCAGGATAACGGTATCTCCGTAGCGCACCAGTACAGCGCCGCTACTCTGCTCTGCCACACGACCGGTCTCTATACTCATGACGCGGCCCCCAATGACAGCTTCTTGACGGTGAATCATATTTCCTCCGACTTATTGGCACCCTATACCTAACATAGCTTCAACATGCATTTCTCTCAGAGTCTTTCACATCCCATCGCTTACAATAAACTGGGTGCAATTACTCTTTTGTATGTACGATCCTGTTGTTGTGATCGCGCCTGTAGTTTTTTTCGTCTCTTCTTGCTCGCGTGCGAATCGCATACAAATCTGTCTGTCCGTGTGTGTGGATTTCCCCTCTGCCTCTTAGCTTCACTCGTACTGATAGCTCTAGCTCGCTTCTTTCACAACAATGCTTCTGGTCTTTTGCGGTGGAGAAAATGGAGCAGCGGTCGGGCGTTCCATATGGTATCGCCATGACACAACACCGACCGCATCCACAACGAATCCGTGCCTAGTGGCGCAGGCCCAACCTGGCAATAAGCGCCCGGTAGCGCTCTGGACTTTTCTTGCTGATATATGCCAGCAAACGTCGGCGTTGCCCAACTAACATCATCAGGCCGCGACGCGAATGGAGGTCATGCTTATGGATTTTCAGATGCTCGGTAAGCTGATTGATACGACGTGTCAGGATCGAGACCTGCACCTCGGGCGAACCGGTATCAGTTTCATGGACACGTGAATCAGCAATAACCTCTGATTTTTCTTGAACAGTCAATGCCACGCTTCTCACTCACCTCCTAGTGATACAATTCTTGTCTTTATCGGGAGCGCAGGCTTGTCCTCGCCCACGATTGATAATAGGTGGAAAAATGACGACTCTACGTTCGCATTATAACATGGATAACGTAGGGGTGCAATGAAATGCGCCCCTACGTTAGAAGATTGTAATGGAAAATAGAGTGTCGTAGGGGCTTCTGTTTACAGGCAGCAGCCCCCTTAACACGACGGCAGCAAAACTACTTAACGGTGACTTTCGCGCCAACCTCGGCCAGTTTCGCAGCGATTTTCTCGGCCTCGTCCTTCGAGACTGCCTCTTTCACGGCTTTAGGAGCCTCGTCAACGACGGCTTTGGCCTCTTTCAGACCCAGGCCAGTCAGTTCGCGCACAACTTTAATGACGTTGATCTTGTTGGGGCCAACCTCGGTCAGGACGGCATCGAACTCGGTCTGCTCTTCGACGGGTGCGGCAGCGGCCTGCTCAACAGGTGCGGCGGCAGCAGCGCCAGCGACGGCGACAGGTGCGGCGCTCACGCCCCATTTCTCCTGCAATTCCTTGCCCAGTTCGACGAGTTCCAGAACGTTTAACTTGTTGATTTCTTCAATAATGCTTGCTACGGACATGATTTATTCCTCCTGATTATTTATTCGGTAACGGGTCCACCGTTGAGTTGCTCTGCACGAGCCTGCAACACATAACAAAGATCGCGTAATGGGGCGGTTAACACACTACAAGCAGTGCTGAGTGGTCCCTGAACGGTACCTACAACCTGTGCTTTCGTCTGATTCTTGCCACCAGGAATTTTTGCAACACCCTCAACCTGCTCTGCGTTGAGTGCGCGGCCACCCAGAATAGCGGATTTGAGGACGGCTATCCTGGAACTCTGCACATAATCGTTGACGGCTTTTGCCGCTGCTACTTCATCATCGTAGCCAAATGCAACTGTGGTTTGACCGTTAAAGATGCTTTTATCCAACTCTGTCATGTTGTTTCGCTCGCTGGCGATTCGCAACAGAGTGTTTTTCGCCACCTGAAGCTCCAGCTTCGCAGCACGCATCTTGGTACGCAGGTCATTCATGTCTTTCACAGACATACCCTGCGTCTGCACCAGCACAACGATAGATGCGCGGCTCAGTTTCTCCGTTAATGCATCAATCTTCTCTGCCTTTTCCTTCGTTGGCATCGATTGCTCCCTCCTTTCTGATGTGAGGATCTAGTGTAAAGGATGATCTAGATATAGAAAAAACGCCTTCGGTACAGATGACCGAAGGCGAGAGATACTCATTTTCTGCTCTACAACGATGCGCGGCACTATTAACTGCACGCAGCACCAGTTGTCTGCTTTATTGAAGTTCCTCGGCAAGCCGCCGATTGCTCGACGTTTACATACCCTGATAGGCAAACTTGCTGTCTTCGGTTGGTTGTTGTATTACATTGCGCTGCGACAACCGCAAGGGATTGTCGCTACGTGTCATACGTTGGTTCCTGGCCTGGCCCGCGACAACCGCAAAGGATTGTCGCTACGTGGGTTTCACATTACACGTAGGTTAGACCTGTGGCTTGAGGGCCAGCGCGGACGCGACCTCAAGGCGAATGCTGGGAGACATGGTGGATGTGAGCACCACGCTCTTTACATAGGTTCCCTTCGCGCCGGATGGGCGAGCACGCACCACCGAATCGACGACAGATGCGACGTTAGAAAGGATCGCCTCTTCGCTGAACGAGAGCTTGCCAGCAGGGATATGCAGCAGCGAGGTGCGATCAACTTTGAACTCGACGCGACCGGCTTTGACCTCGCGAATGGTGCGGGCGAGATCAAACGTGATTGTACCAGCTTTTGGGCTGGGCATCAAGCCGCGAGGACCGAGTTTGCGACCAAGACGGCCAACTTTGCCCATGACATCGGGAGTCGCGATGGCGACATCAAAACCGAGCCAATCGCCCTCGATCTGTTTGATCAGATCGTCCAGGCCAACAAAGTCTGCGCCAGCCGCCTCTGCCTCGGCGACCTTCTCGCCCTGTGCAAAGACCAGCACTTTGACCTCTTTACCGGTGCCAGCGGGCAGCATAGCCACGCCACGCACCATCTGATCCGCGTGACGGGGATCAACGCCAAGTTTCATGTGAACTTCGACGGTCGAGTCGAACTTCACGTAGTTCATTTTCTTGAGGAGTGAAATGGCCTCCTGGGGCTGATAGAGCTTCTCGGCATCGACGAGTTTAGCCGCCTCCAGGTATTTCTTACCGTGTTGTTGTGTCATCTTCTTTTATGCCCTCCTTGAGGCAAAAACCGCAGTGACTTTCGGGCCATGCTTGCTTTGTAATTCTAGCTAATGGTAATACCCATGCTGCGGGCGGCGCCTTCAACCGTGCGCTCGGCGGCCTCAATACTGTTCACATTGAGGTCTTTCATCTTCAACTGTGCAATCTCGCGCAGCTTCTCGCGGGAGATCTCGCCAACCTTTGTCTTATTAGGAACAGCAGATCCCTTCTCAACGCCAGCCGCTGTTTTGAGCAGATACGACACTGGCGGAGTGCGCGTCACAAAGGTAAAAGAACGATCCTCATAAATCGTAATATCAACAGGAATAATCTGGCCTGCCTGTTCCGCAGTACGCGCATTGTATTCCTTACAGAACATCATGATATTGACGCCGTGAGGACCAAGCGCGGTACCGACGGGGGGAGCAGGATTGGCTTTCCCAGCCGGGATCTGTAGACGGACTACAGCTTTAATACGCTTTGCCATGACAACTTAAACTCCTCAAGAACCAAATGGTATCTTCACCGCGACAACCGCAAGGGATTGTCGCTACGCGGTTTTTCACCGCAACGTTAGATTTTTTCGACCTGGAGGAAATCCAGGACAACAGGGGTTTCACGACCGAAAAACGAGACTAAGACGGTCACTTTATTGCGATCCATATTAATATCGCTTACCGTACCAATGAAATCGGCGAACGGGCCGTCAATCACACGCACACTCTGGCCTTTAGAGAAACTAATCTTGGCCTTTGGCTTTTCAGTTTCCTTCGTAACCTGTTTCAGGATGGACTTGATCTCATGTTCCTGAAGCGGAACAGGCTTTGTCCCCGAGCCAACGAAACTTGTAACACCAGGCGTGTTACGCACGACATACCAGGCTTCGTCACTCATAACCATCTCGACTAATACATAGCCAGGGAAGGTTTTACGCTGTACCGTACGCCGCTGACCCTGCTTAATCTCCACCTCTTCTTCCATTGGCACAATGACCCGGAAGATTTTATTACGCATATTCATTGACGTAATGCGAGCTTCGAGGTGGCTCTTTACTTTGTTTTCATACCCGGAATATGTATGAATCGCGAACCACGCACGCTCTTCTTGCTGCTTTGCTCCGCTATCACTGGTATGTTCAGTAACCACAGCGTTCCCCTTCATGCTTTCCAGATGACGAAGCTATTTGCCGCCGCCAATAATAAGAAGGAAGAGATGATACAATCCAAAGTCGGCTGCTGCCAGGAGCGCTCCTACCAGAACAGAGATGACGATGACCGCGATGGTCATGTTCCTGGCTTGCTCGAAGGTAGGCCATGTCACCTTATGGCGGAGTTCATAGTATGCCTCCAGGATGAAGCGGCCAATTCGATTACTGCGAATACGAGCTGAGATAGGGGAACCTTTACTCTCACGGCGTGGGGCCGCTTTGCTCTCCGACTTCTGCTCTTTCCGCACTTCGCGTGTCGCTACTCTGGTGCTTTTTGCTGCTGGTTGCTCTTTTTCCTTGCCGCGAGCTTTAAGTTCAGCTGTTTGACTCCGACCCGTGCTTTTCTTCTTTTCGGCCATTTTGTTTGCCACGTTCAACCTTTCTCGATCAGTAGCGACCGTTATGCTAGTGCCATTAGTAATCTGCTGTCAGCCATTGTCAGCGTACTACTGGCCTACTATTGCAACTATCCTACTATCTACTTGGTTTCACGGTGGGGTGCATGTACCCGGCAAGTGGTACAGAATTTGCGAAATTCGAGACGCTCAGGGTTGTTTTTCTTATTCTTCGAGGTGGTATAATTGCGGCTTTTGCAGGTCGTGCAAGCCAGCGTTACCACAATGCGATTTTCCTTGCCTTTAGCCATAATTTTCTCCGTTCAGGCTTGGCTTGCCAGTGTATAAGATAAACGATGATCTCATTTCAGAAGAGACAGTGGTGGGCGTGCATATATATTATATATACGCGCCCACCCACGCTTCTGTACTATCTGAGTTATTCAATGATACCGGTGCAGTTGCCAGCGCCGACGGTACGACCGCCTTCACGGATGGCGAAGCGAACGCCCGCTTCCATAGCCACCGGCTGGATCAGTTCGACCGTCATCTCGATGTTGTCGCCCGGCATCACCATCTCCACGCCCTCTGGCAGCTTGATCGCGCCCGTCACGTCCGTCGTGCGCACGTAGAACTGAGGACGATAGCCGTTGAAGAAGGGGGTATGGCGGCCTCCCTCCTCTTTGGAGAGGACATAGACCTGAGCCTTAAACTTCTTGTGCGGCTTGATGGAGCCGGGTTTGGCCAGCACCTGTCCGCGCTCGATGTCGGCACGCTCCACGCCTCGGAGCAGGCAGCCCACGTTATCGCCAGCGATGCCGGA
>JAICIM010000407.1 GCA_025928885.1 Ktedonobacteraceae bacterium
GGAGTCCCTACAGTTCCCGGCTACGATGGAGCAAGCCAGAGCCACGCCACGCTATTGCAAGAGGCCGAACGCATCGGCTTTCCGCTGCTGATCAAAGCCTCGGCTGGTGGTGGTGGCAAAGGTATGCGAACCGTTACCAGTACCAATGCGTTTTTAGAGCAACTGGCCGGCGCACAACGAGAAGCCCTGGCCGCCTTTGGTGACGAGACCGTTTTTCTGGAACGCTTGATCCAGGAACCGCGCCACGTCGAAATACAAATCCTGGGAGACACGCACGGACACCTGATCTATCTGGGTGAGCGCGAATGTTCGCTTCAGCGTCGGCACCAGAAAATTCTGGAAGAAAGCCCTTCAGTCGCTTTAACCCCGGCATTGCGCGAGGAGATGGGAAGCGCAGCCGTGCGTATTGCCAGAGCAGCAGGCTATGTCAATGCCGGCACGATTGAGTTTCTGCTGGATGCCGATCAACGCTTCTATTTTCTAGAGATGAACACACGCCTGCAAGTCGAGCACCCGGTCACAGAGCTGATCACGGGCCTCGATCTGGTACGTCAGCAACTACACATAGCTGCTGGTGAGCCACTAGATATCTTGCAAGAAGACGTTTCGCAGCGCGGACACGCCATCGAGGTACGTCTCTACGCGGAGAATCCTGAGCAACAGTTTCTGCCCTCAACAGGCAAAATCACCCGCTTTATCAAACCAGAGGGGCCGGGTATCCGCCTGGATAGCGGTATTGCCGCTGGCGATGAGATTACCCAATACTACGATCCGATGATTGCCAAACTGATCGTCTATGGCGAGGATCGTGCCGCCGCGATTGATCGTTTGCAACGAGCGCTCCAACGCTGCGTTGTCTTTGGCGTCACCACTAATATTGCGCTCCTCCACACGATCAGCACTCACCCCTTCTTTCACCAGGGCGAGACCTACACCGACTTCCTGGAGAAACATGGCTTATTGCACGCCGACAGTTCACCAGAGCTACCAGATGAGGTACTGATAGCTGCCGCGCTCTATGAAGCCCAACCACAGGAAGGCTGCGAGGATGACAATCCCTGGCAACGGCTCGGCCCCTGGCGCATGGTAGGATCAGAGCGGATCATCACCTACCGCTATCACGAACAGGGCCATACCATCTCGATCAGACCATCTACACATACAACGTCGGCCTGGCATGTTCAAATCAATACAGAGACAAGCGAAGATATTACGTGTACAATTAAGGATGGCGTGCTGGTTCTGTTGAGAAAGAGAGCGCAACTGACGCGGCTCTATGTCCAGCAGAGCAAAGCAGAGATGCAGGTCGTACTGAATGGACAGCTCTATCGTTTGCAGCGGCCACAACCACCAGACGTAGCGACAACAAAACGCGGCGGTGGCCTTGCTCCCACCCAGAAAACGCTGGCCGCGCCAATGGCGGGTACCATTGTCAAAGTGCATGTACATGATGGCGAGGCAGTCGAGGCCCATCAGGTGCTTGTCATTCTCAGCGCGATGAAGATGGAACATACTATTATCGCTCCCTATGATGGGAAAGTACGCCGTGTGCATTATCAGGAAGGGGAAGTTGTACCTGGAGGTGCTGTTATCGTAGAAATGGAAGAGTAGCAGCACACAGGGAAGCTCCTTTTCTGGAGGTGAAAGGATACAACCATGCAGCTAGGTTTTATTGGTATAGGCGTCATGGGTCGCCCGATGACGCTCAATCTCTTGAAAGCGGGGCATGACGTGACGATCTATGCGCGTCACCCTGATAAACCGGAAGTACAGGAAGTGCTGAACGCGGGCGCAAAACTGGCCCCTTCGCCGCGTGCCGTTGCTATCGCCTCAGAGGTGGTGATTACAATGGTTCCCAACTCCATGCAGGTTGAAGAGGTGGTAGCGGGTCCGCAGGGTATCCTCGAAGGATCACGCAAAGATCTCGTCATTATCGATATGAGTACCATAGCACCCGCCGTGAGCCGCAAACTGGCCGAAAACGCGGCCTCAAAGGGTGTGCATTTTCTCGATGCCCCCGTCAGTGGCGGCTCACAGGGAGCTATTAACGGCACGTTAACCGTCATGGTTGGTGGCGATAAAGAAATCCTTGAGCGCGTGCGACCTATCTTAGAGGCAATGGGCAAAAAAGAGAATATTTTCTATGTTGGGCCAACGGGAACTGGTGAGATCGTCAAGATTATCAACAATATGCTGACCGGGACCATTTCGGCCTCAGTAGCTGAAGCGTTTGTGCTGGGAACAAAAGCAGGAGCTGATGTCGATACGATGGCAAAAATCATCAGTGTCAGTACCGGTGCCAACTGGCAGCTCTCGAACCAGTTTCCACTACGGGCTTTTACTGGTAGTTTTAAGCCCGGCTTTATGGTTGATCTTTTGCACAAAGATCTCGGTCTGGCGCTCGATCTCGCCGCCGAAAATCAGACACCTGTTGCAATGACGGCGCTTGCTCGTCAAATGTACGAGATGGTCCGCGCGGCTGGTTATGGTCGCGACGACTATACTTCACTGATGAAGATGCTCGAAGAGATGGTGGGAGTCGAAGTGCGCAGCAAGCAGGAGAAATAGGCTGATAAGAAAGAGCGAGGCTGTTATTGTTTTAATACAGCCTCGCTCTTGCATCATCTATAGATCTATCAAAGTTGTTCAATGCCCAACAGGCATCATAGCGTGGGACAGCGACATACCCAGCAGGAGAACGATCACCAGACCGAAGTAGAGCAGGCTCAACGAGATGCGCGTAGCAAGCGGGACGTTGTAATACTCTTTCTCTTCAGGTGTCTTAGGAGTGAAACCGCGCGACCAGAGTTGTGATGCGGCCATGACCACAAAGACCAGAAACCAGGGCGAGAAACTTCCCTGCAACCATTGCCAGGCTCCAAAGGCCAGCAATCCTATAAAACCGAGCAGCCAGATACGGCGATCCAGCACAGCCAGCACTCGTCCGCCGTCAAACGGCACAATTGGGATGAGGTTAAACAGGTTCACAAAAAAGCCGAAGTAGGCCAGCGAGGCCCAGATGTTCATGGGATGAGGAGATAGCTCAGCAACCAGCAGACACACGCCTGCCGCCATCGCGCCCGCAATCGGGCCAGCAATCCCAACCTCAGCCTCATCCTGCGCATTTTGTGGCATGCGTCGCATCGTGACAGCAGCACCTAGAAAAGGAACAAACGTGACCGCTGCAATCGGGATGCCCTTCAGCTTCATCACCAACGCATGGCCCATCTCGTGAATAAAGAGCTGGATCACCAGACCGATAGCAAAGTACCAACCAAAGATCAGCGAGTAGAGGGCGATCGAGAGGAAGGCGCTAAAGCCAAACCAGCCAAATTTTAATAGGGTGAGTAGCCAGGGAACCTTTAAGACAACTGCGACCAGGGCGGCCAGGGCCGCCCCAATGCCTGCAAGCCCCTTTTTCTTTTGCCCTCCCTCCGCAGTACCACGCTTCGCCGCCTCTCGCTGCTCCGTCCCAACATCCAGTGTATATCCCTCTATGTTCTTCGGCCCACGATACTCGCTCATCGGTCCGATCTCATAGGCAGCCATCGCAGTATTCACGGAAGGGGTTGCTTCAGTATACGGCGGTGCTGTGCTGGACGGATCATAAGGGTTGTCTCTCTCTACAGGGTGAGTAGGCTGCACTTCAGCCTGGTAATATTCAGGGTGGGCATAATCTATATCTTTCGCGCGACGATTGTTTTGATATTCGCGATCAGGAGCAATTTCATCAAATTCCCGATACACTGTGCGCCTCAATTCTGTCGGTAAAAAAGGCCATTTTATACATATTATTATATACGTACTGGAACGTACAAAGATACCATCTTATTCCACGCATACAAAAATAGCTGCGGGTAGCGCTCTCATTTTACGACAGCCTGCCAGATAGTACTGACTATCAACAAACCCACAAGGATCGTAATCAGGATGACGGTTGCCCAGGAGATGATATTAAAGAAAATGCCATTGACGCGACGCCCCATCAAACGCCGATTGTTGACCAGCAAGATAATAAAGACGAGAATGATCGGTACCATTGCTGCGTTAAGGTTTTGCAGAATGACCAGCACCTGGATGATAGGGAGACCAGGAATGAGCGTGATTATCACGCCGAGCACAATCAAACCGGTGAAGATCGTCTGGAAAACCGGAGCTTCGCTAAAGCTGCGTGAGACGCCGCGCTCGAAGCCAAATGCTTCACAAATACCATAGGAAGTTGAGAGCGGCAAAACGGCGGCTGCTAATAGAGAGGCACCAAAAAGACCCACGCCAAACAGGATGGTGGCAAAGGGGCCGGCAAAACTTTTCAAGGCTAACGCGGCATCGAGGGCGCTTTCAACTGGATGATTGGGGAAGAGGGTCGCGCCAGTTGTGATAATGACGAACGCCGCGACGATGACAGCGAATATAGTGCCGCTATAGACATCAACCTGCTCATAAAAGTATTCTCCGGCATGGATACCTTTGTCAGCAACCGATGATTGGACAAAAAATTGCATGTATGGGCTAATCGTTGTGCCGATCAGGGCAACGGCGGCAAGCAGATAATCAGTATGGGTGCTTATAGTGGGAAGGACCGTTTGATGAAATACAGCCCCCCAATTGGGACGAGATGCAAAAGCTGCTGGAATGTAAGCCAGAAAGCCTAGAGACATAAAGAGGAAGATCTTCTCGACGCGACGATAGGAACCTTTAATCACCAGCCACCAGAGGATCACGGCGCTTAAAGGAACCACGATATAGACAAATGGTGTATGAGGATCACCTGCCAGTACCTGTACGCTGGCGGCAATGCCGAGAAATTCGGAGACGGTGACACCGGTATTGGCAATGAGGAGGGCGAGCATCGCCAGGGCTGTCCAGCGAACGCCAAACTGCTCCCGGATAAGATCGGCCAGCCCCTTGCCCGTCACAACGCCCATGCGAGCGCACATCTCCTGTACAATCGCCAGACAGAAACCGGCGATGATCAGCGCCCAGAGCAGATTATAGCCATAGCTCGCGCCTGCCGTCGAGAAGGTAGCAATACCGCCCGCGTCGTTACCAGCGTTGGCGGCGATCAATCCTGGCCCCAGAACGGCCAGCAATTTTAAAATCGGAGATGAACGATTCAGGCGAAAACGAGACCGCGCTTGCTTTTTGCGCCCAGCGCGGTCTTTTCTGCCTTTCTGGCGTAGTGTATCCATACTATTATCCACGACGCAGGGAAGAATTACACTATATGTTCTTACCCGCACTTTCTATTTCAAGTGATCTTCCGCCTTGATCATATCACCCGTTTCCAGCGGATACAAGAGGCAATACAACGGAGCGGTTTGCGCTTCCACACTCTCTACACGCCAGCGCATACAGAAGCGTTTCTATTCTGGCTTGAGCTGGCCTTCCAGGTAACGACGGAGCATGTTCAGAGCTGTCAGAGCTGCGTGGCGCTTGTTCTCGCTCCGACCAGACCGCCATCCTGGTCCCGTCCCACTGACAACACCCTGTGGTCCCTCGATAGCAATGTAAACGGTGCCGACAGGCTTGCCCTCCTGCTCATCCGGTCCGGCCACGCCAGTAACCCCGATACCAAAATCTGTCCCCAGAAACTCACGTGTGGCATGAGCCATCGCCCGCGCCGTTTCATCACTCACTGCACCATAGCGCTCCAGGGTCTCGCGCGGGACTCCCAGTTGTGCTTTTAGATCGGTACTATAAGCAATCAGGCCACCAATAAAGAGGCTTGAACTGCTCTGGAAATCGGTGATGGTGCTTGATAAGAACCCGCCGGTCAGCGATTCCATCACACCAAGCGTCTGACCGCGAGCCTGGAGCAACGTGCCAACGACGCTTGCCAGCGTATCCTTGTCGGTCCCAAATACATAGTCTCCGAGCGCCTGACGAGCCAGCACTTCGGTGTTGGCAACCATTTGCTCCGCTTCCTCGCTGGTTGCGGCCTTCGCGGTGATACGAGCATCAACGGCATCAATCTTGGCATAGGTTGCGACGGTGGGGTTAGTGTTGTGAATAAGATGGTCCAGCTTCTCTTCGACCGTTGATTCGCCCATGCCGTAGACACGAAGAATGCGCGTGAAGATCTTCCCTCCCGTATAGGGTGCCAGTCTGGGTATGGCCTCGTTCTCCCACATGCGATACATCTCGCGGGGAACGCCCGGCATGGTGACGAGAATACGCCCATCCTTTTCGACCCACCATCCAGGAGCGGTGCCGACGGGATTGGGCAGACTGCTGGCCGATGGGATCAGCGTGGCCTGTTTGAGATTGCGCTCTGGCATCTCTGCATTCATACGAGCAAAGCGGGCGCGTAGCTGCGCCTCCAGATCAGGATCGACCCGCATTGTCTCTCCCAATAATGTGCTGATGGACTCACGTGCCAGATCGTCCTCTGTCGGCCCCAGCCCGCCGGTCATGATAATCAGATCGGAACGTCCCCAGGCTCGTCGCAGCGTGTCAACCAGCCGATCGAGGTTGTCGCCAACCTGGGAAACGAAGTAGAGGTCAATCCCTAAC
>JAICIM010000461.1 GCA_025928885.1 Ktedonobacteraceae bacterium
CTTCGCTCAAACACAAGTAGCATCTATGACACAACCTGCTCACTTGAGCAAACTCGTGTTTGATCTTATGGAGGCACCTGATGAAATTGCTGCTATTCACTTACTGGCAACACAGTGAGCATGAAAACCATACCTTTCGACTGGTTCATTGATACTGTTCCCCAGGTCATTGAGCGCGTCCAACAAGCTGAGAGGCGCGGGGAAGAACGGGGAGAGATCATAGGAGAAGAGAGGGGAGAAGCTAAGGGAGAGTTGCAAGCATTGCGTCAAGTCGCACTGGATATAGTAGAGGATCGTTTCCCTGATCTGATAGATTTTGCTCGTTCCGAGGTTATAACAGCAACACAGCCCCAATCGTTGCGCAAATTCATACTCGATTTGAACAAAACTTCTGACGCAATCAAGGTGCTTCAAATGCTTAAACAGGTCGGGCAGTAAGTATGAAACCTATACCTTTCGACTGGTTCATTGATACCGTTCCCCAGGTCATTGAGCGCGTCCAACAGGCTGAGAAACGTGGCAAAGAACGTGGCAAAGTTGAAGGGAAAGAAGAGGGAAAGGCAGAAGGCAAAATTGAGGGGCAGTTAGAATTAGCACGTCAAATGGTGCTAGAAGCAGTCCAAAACCGTTTTCCAACGTTGATAAATTTTGCGCAAACACAGGCTGCTTCCATGACACAAGTTGAACAATTGCGTAAGCTCATGCTTGATCTGTTGCAAGCACCTGATGAGATTGCTGCTGTTCACTTACTGGCAGCAAAGAGAGAATAAACATCACATAGCTTGCCCGAATGGACAGGGGAGCACCGTTCTGATGGACAGTACGCCAATGAGTCGCTTGTTATACAATCAATGGAGCGATAATGGAGCGAACAGGAGGCGTATTGTCATGGATCAGCATGAAAGGCAATGTCAGGGGAAGCGCTGTTCAGTTGCGGCAGAGAAGCAGCTAGAGCTACAGAATCGAGAACTGACCATCCTCTATCAGGTCTCCGAAGCGTTGAATCGTTCGACGGATGTGCATACCGCGCTCGAACAAACGTTGATCCTCGTCGCGGAATGGCTTGGGCTACACTCTGGCTGGGTCTGGTTGCTCGATGCCGAAGAGCGGCCTTATCTGGCGGCCTCGCTGCAACTACCGCCCTTTCTCCAACGGCCCGCACAGATGGAGGGCTGGCTCTGCCTCTGCCTACAAACCTTTGTGGAGGGCGATCTGGCTGGCGCGGCCAACCTCAACGTGCTGGAGTGTAGTCGGCTCAAAAAGGCCAGATCTGGCTCTGAGGGCTTGCGCTTTCACGCCAGCATCCCTCTTTATCTGGACCAGAAAAAGCTTGGCGTCATGAACGTCGCCGCTTCTGAATGGCGCATGCTCACTCCTGAAGAACTGATGCTCTTGAACACTATCGGCAACCATGTCGCAGTCGCAGTTGAACGAGCGCGTCTGGCCGAAGAGATAGCCCACATCGCTCGCTTGCAGGAACGCAATCGGCTCGCCAGAGAGATTCACGATACGCTGGCCCAGGAACTCGGGGCCATCTCGCTCTACCTGGAATCCGTCGATGCCCTGCTCCCCACCAATCCGCAGAAAGCTGGCGCACAGGTTCGTAAAGCGCTGGCTCTGACGCGCGAAGCGCTGGGTGGGGCCAGAAACTCGGTGCAGGACCTGCGTGCCTCCTCACTGGAAGGTCGCACGCTTGGCGAGGCCCTGCACGATCTGACCACCCAATTTACCCATCATACCGGTGTCGAAACTCATCTGGAGGTCAGAGCGCAAGCTCATCATCTCCCTTCACACATGGAGGCTGAACTGTACCGTATCGCTCAGGAGGCGCTTTCCAACGTGCGCAAACATGCAGAGGCTCACTGCGTCGGAATACAGTTGTTGGAGCAAGAACACGATCAATTGATATTACAGATTCAGGACGACGGCAAGGGATTTTCTCTCCCCATCGATACAGAACACGCTACCTTTGGCCTCACAGGCATGCGCGAACGAGCCGAAATGCTAGGCGGCACGCTCTCCGTGCGCTCGCTGCAACAGTCTGAAGAGCATGGAACAATCGTTTTTGTCCGCATCCCCCTCAGAACAGCTTCCACGCGTTGATCCGGCGCGAAATTTCGTCGGGAACATATTATAATAGATAAAGGGAATGTTGTTTGCCTGTGTTGCATTGGAAGGGAGCATGCAGATGGCCTTTTTCCTCCGTCCTTTGAGCGGGGAAGCCGATATACCACGAATCGTGGACCTTGTGAACACGGTGGACCCGGAACCGGCAAGCGTCGAGGCATTTCGTGAACGATACTGTAAAGCCCCTCCCGGCCTCCTCAACCCGATTGTCGCCATTGATCTGACCGGCCAGATCGCCGGATACGCCACCATCTCTTACGCCCCTTTCGCTCATTCCCTCTGGTTACGCATCATCGTTGATCCCTCGAAACGCCATCAAGGCATCGGTTCGCGCCTCTACAATTCCGTTCTGACGATTGCTCAAGCTCATGAAGTTACACAAATCATCAGCGAGGTGCGCGAAAATTGTATTGAAGGCTTACAATTCGCGCAAAACCGCAAGTTCCAAATTTCCAGCCATATACAGGTTTCCCGGCTCTATGTCGCCTCCTTTGACGAATCGCGCTTCAACGGAACGGTGGATGTCGTCGCACAAACTGGCATCCGTTTCTTTACGCTGGCCGATCTCGCCATGACACCGGCCATTCAGCGCAAACACTACGAACTGCATTGCGGATGCGCCGCCGATAATCCTGCCACCGCAGGCTGGCAAGCGCCCTCTTTTGAAAGCTATTGTCAGCGCGTCTTTCAATCGCCCCAATTTCGCGGCGACGGCCATATCATTGCGGCGGACGGCGATGAGTGGATCGGACTCTCGGCCCTTGAGTACTATCCACACACCCGCAGCATGCACAACGCATTCACCGGCGTACAGCGGGCCTATCGTGGTCGCCACATCGCCCTGGCCCTCAAATTGCTGACCATGCGGGCCGTTCGCGGCTACGATGTAGATTATATTTACACCAACAACGACTCAACCAATATCCCGATCCTCACCATTAATCGCAAGTTGGGCTATCAGATAGAACCAGGCATCTATATGCTTTCTCATTTTTTGTAGATGCAAAGTGTGTCGTTGCCGCGCGGCTTTATCGCGCATTGTTCCCCCTACTCAAATGTGCCACCAGGCGCGATGAAGTCGCGCGGCTACGACACGCCTGGTTGCGCCTGGGTCGCGGTGTGCAGTCCCGTTCGAGGGCGCGATAAAGTCGCGCGGCTACGAAACGCTTGATTGCTCATTGGCATACATGCCTGTATGTATTGGCTCTATTTTTTTTGTGCTTTCCACTTTATAGTTGAAAGCAAAGAGATCTTTTCGTTATGAGCACAGCAAAGGATAGAGTCAATGGATTTTCAACAGGATCAGGAACGCCTGGAGAGTATTTTAGCGGCAACGCGTGCAGCGGCACTGCAGTTTCTGCAACATCTTCCAGAGCGACCAGCGGGACAGCTTCCACCAAAGCTCGCACCCGATACATTGCCAGAGCAAGGAAGCGGTGCAGAGCAGGCGCTTGCCACGTTTCGCAGCAAATATGAGTCGTGGCTTTCGGGATCGCCCGGCCCGCGCTACCTGGGCTTCGTAACCGGGGGCAGCACTCCAGCAGCTCTGGCGGGCGATTGGCTCGTCTCCTCCTACGATCAAAACCTCAGCAGCGATGGCGATTCGATTGCAACCACCGTCGAGCGGCAAACGCTGGCCCTGTTGCGTTCTCTCTTTGGCCTTGACGACGATTTCGAGGGGGCCTTTGTCTCCGGCGCGACACAGGCCAATCTGACGGCTCTGGCAACTGCACGTCAGTGGGCCTTGCAGCGGTTGGGGCATGATGCCTCAGAGGAGGGTCTGTGGAATGTGCCGCGCATCCCCGTTCTGGCCGGGACGCCGCACGCCAGCATTCTCAAATCCCTCTCGATCCTGGGCATGGGCAGACAGGCCGTTGAATATATCCCTTGCTTCCCGGGCAGGCAGGCCGTAGATACCACTGCACTCGCGCAACGCCTCGCCGCCAATGATGGCAAACCAGCCATTGTAGTTGCCAGTGCAGGCGAGGTCAACACAGGCGATTTTGACGACCTGGAAGCGCTTGGCGAGCTGTGCCAGACGTATGGCGCGTGGCTGCATGTCGATGGAGCCTTTGGCCTCTTCGCCGCTTGCGATCCCGACCATGCCCACCTGCTCCGTGGCCTCAACGCCGCCGATTCGATTACTACCGATGGACACAAATGGTTGAACGTCCCCTATGATTCGGGCATCGCCTTCACTCGCCATATCACGTTGCAGGAACAGGTCTTTAAAGCCGCCGCCGCCTATCTCGGAGCCGGACCAGACCTGCTGCATCGCACACCGGAGAACTCACGTCGCTTCCGCGCCCTCCCCGCGTGGATGACGTTGATGGCCTATGGACGCACCGGCTATCAAGAGCTAATCGCACGCTCCTGCCAGCTGGCCCAACGGCTCGGTCAGTACATCGAGCAATCCGCGCACTTTGAACTATTATCACCTGTTTACCTCAATATCGTCTGTTTCACCTTGCAGGATACAGACACGGCTCAGCGCGATGCCTTTCTAGCATTGCTGCAACGCGATGGGCAGGTCTTGCTCACTCCAACGTTGTTTGCAGGGAAACCAGCAATCCGAGCCGCATTTGTCAACTGGGCAACGACTGAACAGGATGTGGAAAGGGTTATCGATGCGCTGGAACGTTGTGTGCTAACGGTCAAGCAATAGCATAATCGGATGCGATAGCCTGTTTAAAACAGGTCCCAAATGCATCGATAGCCCTTCCTTGTGCAATCGGTACAGATCGCTTGATCAGTCCCATCGGTAGATGCAGGCTCCAATTGGTCAGCGTTCTCACGATCGTACCCGGGAGGGTTGGTCGCGTCGAGATATTTGGCAAGAGTGCGATACCCAGCCCTCCCTGAATCGCCTGCTTGATCGCCGGGAGGCTACCAATCTCAATGCTTGAGGAGATGCTGATCCCTTGCGCCATAAACGCCTGCTCAATAGCAGTGCGATAGGCGCAAGGAGGGTTGGTGAGTAGAATACGCTGATTTTGCAAATCGCGCAAGTAGATGTTTTCTTGCTGCTCCAGTGGATGCTGCTGCGGGATAAGCAGTACCATCGACTCCGTGAGCAGCGGCTCAAATGAGAGATCGGCGTTGCCTGGCGGCGGCGTGGAGATGCCGAGATCCAGTTCGCCCGCCGCCACTTTATCATGGGTCGTAATGGTACTAACCACCTCGATCGTGAGGCGTATGCGCGGATAGCGTTCACAAAACACCTGCAACACCGGCGCGAGATACTTGCTTGCTATTGGCTCGATCAGGCCCACATGCAAATGGCCGCTCTCGCCCTGCGCCAGATCTTGTAAATCCTGCTGCATCTGCTCCATCTGATTCAATACCTGAATAGCATGTCTGAGCAGGGCGTGGCCCGCACGCGTCAGCTGGATCTTCCTGCGCTGCCGGTCAAACAACTGCACCCCCAGTTCCTCCTCAAGCTGCTGGATTTGTAGCGTAATCGTTGATTGAGCATATTGAAGCCTGTCCGCAGCCTGCACAAAGCTGCCCTCCTCCGCAATAGCCTTGAATGTCTGCAAATGACGTAAATCCATGCTTGCCTCCACCGTCGTAGCCGCGGGGGGGGGGGGGGGGGGGGGGGCGGGGGGCGGGAAAAAAAGGCGGCGGCGCAAAAAAAAAAATAAAAAAAAGTTAAATTAGTTGTATAAAA
>JAICIM010000004.1 GCA_025928885.1 Ktedonobacteraceae bacterium
TGGTGGCACAGAGCGTCCAGATCGCCCCTCTCCTTCTGCATACCGGAGTTGCAAGCCTTGAAAACCACGAGCCGCCATATGAAGAGTTTTATCGTGTGCCTGCTGAAACGGCACGACTGGTGAATCAGACAAAAGCAGCCGGGAAGCGGGTCATAGCGGTGGGAACGACGGTCATACGTGCTCTCGAAACGGTGGTCGATGCCAGTGGCACCGTGCATCCTGGGGAGGGATGGACGCGCGTTATTGTCACCCCACAGCGCGGCATTCGTTCCGTCCATGCTCTGCTCACGGGCCTGCATGAGCCACAAGCTTCGCATTTGTTGATGCTTGAGGCGCTGGCCCCACGAGAACATCTCAAAAAAGCATACCAGGAAGGCTTAGCGCAGGGCTATCTCTGGCACGAGTTTGGCGATCTACATCTGCTTTTGCCTTATTGACACTTCCCCGGCTGAAGCGCGGGGAATTCTTCTTTCACTCAGCCACCTTGCCCGTTGTCGGCTTGCGCCGAGAACTGGTAGAGGGTGGCTGTCCAGAAGCGTTGTCTCCACCCGCTGATGGAGCCGTTTCTGTCTGCCCGACAGTACGGGATGCTTTGGCTAAAATGTTCAGAGCCGCGTTGTGGTCGCGATCAAGCACCACCCCACAGGAAGGACAGATGTGTGTCCTGATGGAGAGTGATTTCTTGACGCGTGCGCCACATGCGCTACAGTCTTGCGTGGTGTAGGCAGGCTCGACCCCGATCACCGGGATCTCATGGATCGCTCCATAATACTGCAACCAGAGAATGAAGCGCCCCCAGGAGGCGTCACTGATCGACTTTGCCAGTTTCCTGTTTTTCACCAGATTGGCTATCCTCAGTTGCTCGTAGGCAAGCAGGTCGTGAGACGTGACAAGCGCGTTCGCCGTTTTCCTGGCGAAATCTTCGCGCTGCCGACTGACTTTGAGATAGCCTTTTGCCAGCTTTTTCCTGGCCTTTTTCCGGTTCGCCGATTGCTTTTGTGTGCGAGAGAGACGACGGTGCAAGCGTTTGAGCTTCCTCTCAGCTTTGCGCAAATGGCGTGGGTTGGCAACGGTGTTGCCCTCGCTATCGGTCAAGAATGCCTTGAGGCCCAGATCAATGCCAGTCGCTTTGCCAGTGGGAACATGCTGCACGCGCCGAGAGGCATGCACCAGGAACTGGCAGAAATAGCCATCTGCGCGACGAATGAGGCGTACTCGCTTGATCTGCTTGAGAGGGAACGTTTCGATGTCGCGGGTGCCAACGAGCCGGAGCCGCCCGATGTGGCAACCATCGGTGAAGGTGATATGGCGTCCATCTGGCTCGAAACGGTAGCCCGTTTGCTTATACTCCACGCTGCGGCAATCGTGTTGAAACTGCGGGTAGCCTTTTTTCCCCGGCTTGTGGTTGCGGCAGTTCTCATAGAAGCGAGAGATCGCCGCCCATGCTCGATCAGCGGCAGACTGCCGGGCTTGCGAGTTCAATGCTCTGGCAAAAGGATATGATGACGCAAGCTCGGCGCAATAGCATTGCAAATCATTTCTGTTGATGCCACGAGTCTGCATCCAGAGGCGCAAGCATGTGTTGCGCACAAATTGTGTGGTCCTGATCGCCTCCTCGATGGCGCTATACTGGGCGTTGGTCCCGTCGAGCTTATACTCGTACATCACGGTCATGACTTGCTCCTCTCTGGAATGTGTGATACAGTATACACCTCAATAGGGACGTATGTCAAATAGGAAAGAAGAGTACTATGCGCAAAGAACGGATCAATATATACATTACTGAGCGACAACGAAGACAATTAGAGAAAAGGAGTGTTCAGGAAGATTTACCAATGGCTGAAATTATGAGAAGGGCATTAGATACGTATCTCGCCTGGGATGATCCGAGCTATCAACCGTCTCCTCCACTGCCCCAAACAAGAAAGGCCAGTTCATCCCCGGTATGAATGACCGGGGATGAACTGGCTCGGTTTCTGTAAACGAGCAAGCCAATTGCCTATTGTAGCAACGATGCCGCTAAAGTGCGGCATCAACAGCGCGGCAGCAGCAACAGGGCTACATACCGGCTCTGGGTCTATACTGTACGGCCTCTGCAACATGGTTGGCGGCGATTACATCGCTTCCGGCAAGATCGGCAATGCTCCTTGCCAGCTTCAACACGCGATGAAAGGCACGAGCCGAAAGGTGCAATTGTTGCATGGCCGCTTTCAGCAGCTTCTCTCCGGTGGCATCAACCTGGCAAAAATCGCGGACTTCTGCCGGTCCCATCTCCGCATTACTGGTCATTTTTGTACCGTGAAAACGCTGTAGCTGCCGCTCTCGCGCTGCCTGGACGCGCCCACGAACGGTCTTCGAGTTCTCAACCTGCCGCTTATCGGCCAACTTCTCATAATCCACCCGTGGGACTTCAGCATGAATATCGATACGATCCAACAACGGACCGCTGATACGCTTCTGATAGCGAGCAATTGCCGTTGCTGAACAGGTACATTCTTTGATGGGGTCACCATAAAAACCACAGGGACAGGGGTTCATGGCGGCCACCAACATAAAATTGGCGGGATAGGTAATCGTTCCCTGAGCACGTGAGATGGTCACAACCTTATCTTCCAGCGGCTGGCGCAGCACCTCCAGCACATTCTTGCCAAATTCTGGCAGTTCATCGAGAAAGAGGACGCCGCGATGAGAGAGGCTGATCTCGCCCGGGCGTGGGATGCGTCCCCCACCAACCAGACCGGCATGGCTGATCGTATGGTGAGGCGCTCGAAAGGGACGCTGTAATACAAGAGGCACCTCCGCCGGCAACATGCCACTCACACTATAAATCTTCGTGACATCTAAAGCCTCTTCAATCACCATGCGCGGCAAAATGGATGGAGTAGCACGAGCCAGCAACGTCTTGCCCGAACCGGGAGGGCCGCTCAACAAAATATTATGCCCACCGCTGGCCGCTACCTCCAATGCCCGCTTGACATGCTCCTGCCCACGAATCGCCGCCATATCCTGAGCATATTCGCCCTCGCTTGCCCGCTCCAGAATAGAGGGATCGCGCTTGAACGGCTCAATCAGCCGCTCACCATTGAGATGTGCCACCAGTTGCCCCAGCGATTCCACAGGATAGACGGTGATGCCATCTACCAGCGTCGCCTCCATCGCATCCACAGCCGGGACAAAAACCGTTTTGATATGCTTCTCTCGCGCAACCGCCACCATCGGCAATACCCCATTTGTATGGCGTACACTGCCATCCAGCGATAGCTCACCAAGAAACAGCACCTGCTCCTCTGTTGCCCGAACCTGCGCTGAAGCAAGCAATATACCTACGGCTATAGGAAGATCGTACGCAGGGCCTTCTTTGCGCAGGTCCGCTGGCGCCAGATTGACGGTCAGACGTTTGAAGGGAAAAATGCAGCCGCTATTTTTGATCGCAGCCTTCACGCGCTCTTTTGCTTCATTCACGGCGGCATCGGGCAGGCCGACCATCGTAAAACCAGCCATGCCGTTCGAGGTATCCACTTCAACTTCGACCAGAGCACCATCTAAACCGACAACCGCGCAGCTTCGTGCCATCGCCAACATAAACCCCGTGCCTCCTCAGTAGTTTCTGCCCTGATTATGCCTGAAAGCTGCACAAAATGCAATAGTACCAGTACAAATTTCCATCCTCATTACATCAATCTATGATCGAGCTTCTGTTTATCAATCGATTTCTTGCTCCGACTGCCCTCACTCGACTTTCACGCGCAACAGGCGAGGAACGATGGCAGCAATCAACACGGTTGCAACGATACAGGCAATGCCGCCACTGATCACGGAAATTTGCGGCGTGACAAAGCCAGCAACCACCCCGGATTCAAATTGTCCCAACATCGGACCACCAACCACAAACATCGCGTTCACGGCGCTGATGCGACCGCGAAACTCATCGGGGGTCGTCAATTGCACTACCAGACCGCGCAAGATCATGCTGATCATATCGGCAGCGCCTGCCCCCGCCAGAAAGAGGACCGAGAGCCAGAGCGGCCCCGACACCATCCCAAAAGCGACAATGCACACGCCCCACCCGATGATTGCCAGCACCACGCCAACGCCTTTATAGCCAACGCGACCAATCAGGCCCGTCAGCGGCGTCAGCACAAGCGCTCCGATAGAGGTGGCGGCGAGCAGAATACCAAGTCCCTGGGGGCCAACATGCAAAATATCATTGGCATAGACTGGCAAGAGCGCTTTTGGCGAACCAAAGAAGGTGGCAAAAAAGTCCAGCGAGAGCACAGCCAGAATAATCGGATGCGAACGCAGAAAGTGGATGCCATCGGTAAACGCCCGCAAACCGGGTTGCGCACGCTTCTCAGCAGGAATAGCAGGTACAACCATCAGCAGAATGGTCGCGATGGCAACCCCATATGTGATAACATCGAGCCAGTAGGTGTTGACCAGTCCCAGCCACGCTACGGTATAGCCGCCAAAGGCCGCGCCGATAGCAAATGTCAACTGCATCATCACCGAGCTGAGCGAGACCGCGCTTGCCATCTGTGAGCGCGGCACCAGCGTCGGGATAATGGCCTGACGCGTGGGAAACTCGAAGGCCGAGACAGTTGCAGAGAGCAGCACAACGACATAAATAATCCAGATATTGATCACATGCTGCCAGGTGCAGAGCGCCAGCACAGCCGAGGCAGATGACATCGCAATCTCAATCACCAGCAGCATTTTGCGTCGATCAAGCACATCAGCAAAAACGCCACCAACCAGCGAGAACAGCAGGCGCGGGATCGCCTGAAGTAGTCCAATAATGCCCAGGGCAACAGCGGAATGCGTGAGTTCATAAACCTGCCACGCCACGGCCACTATCTGCATCTGCGTACCAGCGGAAGAGATCAGATAGCCCCAGAACAACAGCGCATAATCGCGGTTGCGCAAGACAGCCCAATAAGACGGTGTGGTAGCAATGGGAACGAGGGCAGGATCAACAGCGGAGTCAGGGGAAGTATTTTTCTGTGGTTCAGCCTTCATGCAGTGTCCGATTTCTCTAGCTCAAAAACATGGTTAGATAGAAAACGATACGCTATAACAATACAATATATCATTACTGACGAGCTTGAGGTGGAGATTATGCTTGCAGACGGCTCGATCAGAAGTAAGGGGTTATGTGCCAGAAGTAGCAGGGAGCACAATGATCTCCTGACCTGATTTGAGGGGCGTTTCCAGACCTTGAGAGCCGGTAATCACGGCATTATTAACAAAGATTTTCACATGATCGCGCACATGCCCTTGCTGCGTGCAGAGGTATTCCCATATCGAAGGGTGCTGTTTTTCAAGGAGACTCAAAAGCTGCTCAACCGTTTCAGCCTGCAAAACAATCTGACTCTTGCCACCACTGTACGCGCTCAGCGTTGACGGCAGACGCAGCGTCACGACGGGCTTCTCTTTAGACATACACGCTCCTCAACATCCCCTCTTGCAAAATATCTCCTCACAAACCAGGTACATACATACTCTCGTTGACCAGCTATTTGCCCTGTCAACAGCAAAAATGAACCTGACAACTTTTTTCGACTGGGCGCTCTTTGATACTATCTTATCACGATCCATACTGAAAAAACAACTCTAGACAAAGAAAAGATGTACGGCTACCATCAGATATGCGTACATCTTTTCTCTCTTTTACACCTGACGCTACCAGACGCTAACTGCTAGCTCAAGAGCCAGCAGTTAGCGTTCGATGGGTGCGCCGATCAAGCTGCCCCACTCGGTCCAGGAGCCATCGTAGTTGCGGACATTGTTGTAGCCAAGCAGGTAGTTGAGGACGAACCAGGTATGGCTGCTGCGCTCACCGATGCGGCAATACGCCACCACATTCTTATCGGACGTTACCCCTTTGCCACCATAAATTGCATTGAGTTGGTCTGCCGACTTGAAGGTACCATCCTCACGAACCACGCTGGACCAGGGTACATTAGCGGCACCGGGGATGTGTCCACCGCGCTGAGCACCCTCTTGAGGCAGGTTAGCAGGAGCCAGCAGTTCACCGCTGAACTCGGCAGGGGAGCGCACATCGATCAGAGTGAAGCCCTCTTTGCCAAGCGAGCTGAGGATCTGATCGCGGAAGGCACGAATATCATTATTGGGTTCGCCCGCTTTGTAGTCAGTGCGAGCATAGGAAGGAACCTCAGTGCTAATTTCGCGCTTGTCAGCCAGCCATTTTACGCGACCACCATCAAGCAGGCGCACGTCCTTATGGTCGTAGTACTTGAGAATCCAGAGCGCCCAGGCGGCAAACCAGTTATTGTTGTCGCCATACAGCACCACCGTTGTATCGTTGCTCACACCCGCACTGCTCAAGAGATCTTCCAGATGCGCCTTATCCAGAGGAGAACGCACAACCTGATCCTGCAACTCTTTCTGCCAGTTGAAACCAACGGCACCAGGGATGTGGCCTTGCTCATAGGCTTTCGTGTCTACATCCACCTCAATCAAGCGCACTTTGGGGTCATTGAGATGTGCCTGGACCCAATCAGCATCTACCAGAACCTCTGGATGAACGTAACCTTTGTTCTCTGACATTTTCTTCTCCTCAAAACCGTAAGTCAAATAGAAATACACGCGATGTACCGGTATTTATCGGCAGACCTTCCAACCCGGTGTAAACGCTCTACTGCCTGCTCCGATTATTATCAACATACCACATTTGAATCATAATTGCAAGTTATTTGAATCATAATTTGCAATTATGATTCATTCGGGGGTGAATTGCGGTTCTATGGGGAGGGCGAGGCACTTTTTGACCATTTCAAGTGCTTCTCCTATTGATTGTACCACGACGGCATTAGATTGCAAGAGTATCTCCAGTGCTTTTATGCCCTCGCCCTGTGTATAATCACGAGCGGCGAATTCGCGGCGATACTTCCTCTCATGTGCCTCTTCCGATGCCACTTGCTGAGCAGAGGGAGCAACCAGCAGAAGCACGGGCAACCCATGACGAGCCGCCTGTGCAACTTCTTGCAGCAGGGGCAGGTTTCCCGGGCCAATGGGAGTGGGGCAGAGAATGAGCAACGATGCATGAGCAAGGCTGTTGCGAACCTGTGTCAACACCTCTGAGGAAATAGGGGCGTACGGCTGCTCCGTAATCACCTCGTCGGCTAAACGCAGAGCCAGTGTATGATCGCTATCGCCAATATTTAAAGCACCAGCAACAAAAGGAATGTGTGCATCGGCCAGCGCACGCATCAAGACCTCTCCACTGCCACCACCCGCCATCACATGCACATGCGATACATCGTTCCTCTCTTCTGGCTCTGACTGCATTTCACCAGCTGGCGGCAAGACGCTGAGATGGGCAGCGCCGCGCAAAATGCCGACCTGCACATTGACCCCATAGACGCGCCGCAATAATCCCGTCTCCAACACCTCAGCAGGCCCGCCATCAGCCACAACGCCACGTTGGAAGAGCAACAAACGCGGAAAGTATCGCGCGGCCAGATTCAAATCGTGAATGGCGGCAATCACAGTCACGCCGCGCTCTCGATTCAGCCTTTGCACCAGTTCCAGCGTCTCGATCTGATATTTGATGTCGAGGTGAGAGGTTGGTTCATCGAGCAGCAGCACACGCGGTTGTTGGGCCAGCGCCATTGCAATCGTCACGCGCTGCCGCTCTCCACCGCTCAACTCGTTAAAAATACGGTCTGCCATAGCCCCGACTCCAGCGGCGTCGATCGCATCCTGCATAATCACCTGATCCTGGCGCGAGTGAGAGCCAAAGAAGGATGTAATAAAAGGCGTTCTTCCCAGGCTGACCATATGCTCGACGGTAAAGGCAAAGGGAACATGTAGCTCCTGTGGCACCAGGGCGATGCGCTGCGCCACCTTTTTGCGCCCCCATTGCTTCAAGTCGCGCTCCTCCAGCAAAATCTGCCCCTGCTGTGGCTGCAAGAATCCACTCATCAGGCGCAGCAGCGTCGTCTTGCCAGAACCGTTTGGTCCCAGCAATCCCACCATCTCTCCGGGCTGCACCTGGAGCGCAACGGTGTAGAACAGCGGCTGCGCATCATACCCGAAGGTGACATCGCGCACCTGTAAGACCGGCGCTACCATCGATAATCCCTCCGACTTCTACGCAGCAGCAGCAGGAAAAATGGCGCTCCCACCAGAGCCGTAAAAACGCCGACGGGAAGCACTGCTGGAGCCACAACGATGCGTGCCAGTAGATCGGCAACGGTGAGGAAAATAGCGCCGCCAAGAGCAGAGGCCGGGAGCAAGGTGCGATGGTTGGGACCCAGCAGCAAGCGCATCACATGGGGCGTCACCAATCCAACAAAGCCAACCAGCCCGCTAATCGAAACGGCAGCGGCGGTCAGGCACGATGCGGTCACGACGATCACAAACTTGTAGCGCTCGACATTCAATCCCAGATGACTTGCGCTCTCCTCTCCCAATGCCAGGCTATCCAGCACACGGGTGAGGCTCAGCGCCAGCGCCATCCCCAGCACCACGACAATAGCCACGCTGCCCAGAGGCAACCAGGTCGTTACCTGAATGCCGCCGGAGAGCCAGTTGAACAGCGCTTGAAGCTGGAACTCCTCGCGCGGGAAGAGCGCCAGGATCAGCGTTTGCAGCGCCACCAGCACAGCATTGACCACAACGCCTGCCAGCAACAACGTGACGACAGGAGTGCGCCCACCACTCCGCGCAATGCCATAGACAAAAAATATGGTTACCAGTGCGCCAAGAAAAGCCAGAGCCATCGTCAGCGGAAAGAAGGTGCCATAGAACGTGGCAAAGGGCAGCACGAAGGCAATCGTCGCCCCCAACGCCGCGCCAGACGATGTGCCGATCAGAAAGGGATCGGCGAGGGGATTGCGCAGCATCCCTTGAAACAGCACGCCCGAGACCGCCAGAGCTGCTCCAACCAGGGCCGCACCGATAACAACTGGCATCCGCACCTGCCAGACGATAATCTCGACGGTCGCATCCCATTGCCGCACAAAGTGGAATAGCCCGGTGCCATTTAACAGGATACGCACAATGACAGGAAAAGGAATAGAGACGGAGCCAAAGCTGGTGGCCAGCACAATTGTTGTCAGCAATAATCCAGATAGAATCACGTAGATCAAGATGTGAGAGAGCCGTTGCCGCTTTTTCAGCGAATGCTTCGGCTCCAAACCGCGTGTCGCCTGTTTCTGTGTTGCCAATTTCATTGCATGCCTCGTCAAGAATAAAGGACATAGGGAGTATCCGACAAAACCAGAAGAGTGTCAACCAGAATTTTCTGGTGCATCACAAAAAGGGATCAGGAGCAGCATTTGACAGGATGATACAGAAAAAGATAAGATCGATACAGAAGAAAAAGATGTCTGAAATGTTTCCCTGAAGGAAGGAGCGTTCCATGCCATTGAAAGACTTCGCCGGAGCAGTCGCGGTTATCACTGGAGGGGCAAGCGGGATTGGACTGGCAACGGCACGAGCTTTGTACGAGAAAGGTACACATGTTGTGCTGGCCGATATCAATACTCAGGGACTACAGCAAGCGGGACAACTGGTGCGTGAAAGCAACACCAGTTCTTCAGAACAGGTTCTTGTCGTCACAACAGATGTCACGCAAGAAGAACAGGTCCAGGAGCTGATGCGCGAAGCTCTGACCACCTGTGGGCGCATCGATCTGGTGGTTACCTGTGCCGGGATCGGACAGGGAGGCCCGATAGACGCATTTACGGGCGATGAGATGCAGCGGCTGATGAACATCAACTTTATGGGGACCTATCACTGCGTCAGGGCGGCGCTGCCTACAATGAGACAGCAGGATAGCGGTCACTTTGTGCTGCTCAGTTCGGTTGCGGGCAAACTATGTCCACCGATGCTCACAGGATACGCTGCCACAAAATGGGCCGTGCGCGGCTTCTCCTCAGCTTTACGAGCCGAACTCTATGGAACAGGAGCAAGCGGGATCGGCGTCACGACCGTCTATCCATCCTGGGTTGACACACCCATGATTCACCAGGAACAAGATGCGATGAACTTACTCCATATCGAGGCCTTGCTTACGCCTGAACAGGTGGCCAGCGAAATCATCCAGGCAGTGCAGGACAACCGATCAGACCTGACGTTAGCACCGAATCCCGATATTGCCCAGGCGCTCCAGTTCATGCAGAGCGATCAGGACAAAGCGGAACATCTGATTGGCGCAAGTTTTCAACAGCAGTTTCAGCGGCACGCGCAAGCTCAATGAGAAATGGCAGAGGTTCCAAAGAACGCCATCACAATAAGCCAGGCAATAATCAGAGCAAGCAATATTCGGATTGTCAGATTGGGGACATACCAGGGGCGACGGCGAGGAGTCGTCGTATTCGGCCCGGAGATTCCATTCATTAAAGATTGTCCTCAACAGTGTCTATACGCATTACAACACAATAGCTTCAGGCGCTTCCTGGCTCAATGTTGCCAGGAAGCGTACTACTTTTTATTACAACGGTACATAACATAGATGTTAACATGCCTACCTATTTGGTTGGCTTGCGACACTTCTCACACTCACAAAGCGCACGTAGCTTCTCATAGGTGAAGATACCTGTTTTGTGTCCATCTTCCCAGATCGGCGTCAGCCCATAGCGGCCAACCGGCTCAAGATTCACCAGGGTCGTTTCGTCCACATTTAAGCTCTCCCTGCTTTGCAGCATACCAGGCTGTCCGCCCTCGCCAGCACACCAGGCACAGGGACAGGCCCAGCGCAACGCTTCCCAACCGTACACGCTTTCATGCTCATCGCTCCACGATAGAATCAAGCGTCTATTCTCTTCATCCAACAGAAATGAGGTGGGAACTGGATGATTATATTGTGACATAGTAATGTTTTATACCTCTCTTTAGACCGGGCAACAATATGGCAAAAATCTAATGATGTTACCGTCCTTATTATAGTAGGAACCTGCGCTCGGGTCCATATGGCAGATCGACCTACCAGTGTAACCCATTCTACCCACGAAATTCCTATACGATACGAGCCGCCCGTTGTTGTATCATGAGAGGGATGCAAAAAAGTCCCGCCGAATAACAAAAATATGTACTTATAGCATGATGGAGTACCACGATGGCTGAAATGTTGTTAGTAGGGGCCATGATCTTATCACTTATCGCCCTTGCACTCTCCTTCATCACCTTGCGAATGCTGCGACGAACCAGTGCCAGGATGCAGGCACAACAACAGGCATGGGAACGAGCACAGGAGGTACGCCAGCAGCAATGGAAAATACAACAGGAGAATCAGACAGCAGATATAGAGAAACGTTTCACAGACAATATAAAACAGTTAAAAAATCAGATTCAGCAACTACAAAACAGGTGGCAGCGGTTGGAGCAAGAACAGAAAGCAAATACAGAGGCGTTACAGCAACAATTTGATGTGACACTTCGACAGGCGCGGCAAGAATATGCACTGGCTCGTTTGCCACGCATAGAAGATACGCCGTTGCCGCTCAGGAGCCAGAGCGGACAAACCGGTCAACTCTCCTCGCAGCGAACTTTTGATCTTAAAGGGGCAGATTTATCGCAGCGAGACCTCTCATCACGTCTGCTCCAACATGCCGATTTACGCGACGCCAGATTAACACAGGCCAATCTATTTATGGCCGATCTCTCATGGGCGCATCTGACGGACGCAAATCTGACGGGAGCCAACCTCTCCGCCGCCAACCTCTCCCATGCGGATCTACGCGGTGCCAATCTGGAAGGCGCAAACTTTCTGGTGACGGATCTTGACAACACCATTCTGATCGGGGCAAACTTACAAAATGCTCATAACCTGACAGCAGAGCAGATCGGCACCACCATTTATAATGAAACCACTCGCTTCGATCGCGAGATTGTCCAGGCACTACGATTCGATGCCAGCGCACATCATGTAATACCAGAAAATCAGGAGCAGAAAACAGCTGTCGAAGAAGAATCAACCAAATCGCCACATGGAGAAACGATAGAAGAAGATACTGATATTGAAAATGATATTTCTCCTTCAGAGGCAATAGATGAAGAGTTACATAATTCCGAAGGCAACGAGGTTGTAAAACAGCCAGAAGAGATAGCTGAAAACGCTTAGAGTTGTGATACACTTTGTAGGACCACGCCACGGGAGGAACACCAACAGAGTTCCATTCTTAGCATGAATAAAAAAGAGGGCTATAAATACAATGGTAAACGAACAACGCTTTCCATTAGCAGGTAAAGTCGCGCTAGTGACGGGTAGCGGGCAGGGCATCGGTCGCGCCGCCGCCGAACATCTCGCACGCACTGGGGCCGATATCATCATCAATTATCGCAGCAATGCCGCCGCCGCTGCCGAGGCCAGAGCCAGCATTGAAGCGATCGGAAGACGCTGTATCGCCATTCAAGCTGATGTCAGCCAGGAGGCAGAGGTCACCCGTCTTTTCGCAGAAGCAACACAAGAACTGGGGCAGATTACGGTCCTTGTGAACAATGCCGGCACCACGCGCGATAAACTGATTCTGCAAATGTCGCTCAACGACTTCGAGCATGTCCTGGACAGCAACCTGCGCTCCACCTTCCTTTGCACCAGAACCGCCTTGCGCAGTATGATGAAAGCTCGCTGGGGCAGGATTGTAAATGTCTCTTCTACCGCCGGGCTGCTTGGCTCTCCGGGACAGGCTAACTACAGTTCATCGAAGGCCGCGATTATTGCTCTGACGCTCAGCACCGCTCGTGAAATGGCAAGCCGCAATATCACCGCCAATGCGGTCGCTCCCGGCTATATCCCAACCGAGCTGACAGCAAATTTGACCGAGCAGCAACGCAAAAATATCATGGATACCATCCCGTTGGATCGTTTCGGCACGGTTGATGAAATTGCCTCCGCTATTTGTTTCCTCTGCCAACCCGAAGCGGGATACATTACTGGTCAGGTAATCACCGTTGATGGTGGTATGTCTATGCATATCTAAGCCAAAATGGTGAAACAAGTTGGCGATAAATCGTATCTAACTCCTTAACATATACTGCTAAGGAGACGACATACATGGGTTTAACTGAAACGGATGAAACAAATAAGTTTACATTTGAGCCTTTCGCCGCTCATCCATTTTATACCGAGGTCAACCGAGCGCTTGTGCGACAGGCCCTCGCTCACCTGCCAGCACAGCCAAAGCACGGCCAATTTACGATCGTTGATATGGCCTGTGGCACCGGGGCTGTTACCCGACTGATCGCAGAAGAGATGGCACGCCAGGGCCGTCTGGAGCAGACACGACTCATCGGTGTTGATCCATCAGCAGAAGCGTTGCGTCGGGCAGACAACTCAATCAAGCATATGAACGAAGCGGGGATTAATGCTCAGGCCAGCTTCATCCAGGGAGAGGCCGACGACCTCCCCTCTATCGTTCATGACGCTGACGCGGCTTTCTTTTGTAACGCCATTCACCTTGTTCCCGATAAGATGAGTGCATTCCAACAGATGGCGACCATTCTCACCTCTGGCGGTATTTTCGCCTGCAACAGCGCCTTCTACGAAGGAACCTATGTGCCTGGAACCGAGCGGTTTTATCGCTTATGGACGCGGCGTGCGGTCAGCTGGCTCAAAAAAGAGCATCCAGAGGTTCATCTCTCACGCGAGGCAAAAGCGATGGCGATGCAATGGGTCACACCCGAAGGCTACGTCAATTTCTTTAAAGAGAGCGGTTTTAGCCACGTAGAGCTTGAGCGAACCGATGTCATGATCACAGTTGATGCCTGGAAAGATCTGGGGCAATACTGGCTCTTTATTGAAGGGGCGCTACCGGGAGTTCCGCTGGCCTACGGGGCAAAGGCGCTGGAGGTTGCCGTCTATCAGGCAGGGGAAGAACTCCAACTCACCGAAGTGCCGCGCACATGGCTGCAAATCGTCGCGACAAAAAGCTAACAGCAACCCGTTCAGAACCATATTAACAATGCGCAAGAGGCTCTCCATGAGCATGGAGGGGATCACTATTTGCGACAACCGATTCACTTAAAGCAATAGAAGCTACATTTATAGTAGTTCCATTTTATCCTGATTTTAAGGTATTATCGCAGGAGAAAGGTTAACAGCAGAGTTAATTTTTCTCCTCTTATCCCTGCTGTGTGCAAAATTGCGCTTCATTCTCCATCCACCTGTCAATGCAGGCAAGAGAGATAGCTATTTCTTTTCGCGGCGCTATTAAAATATTTTAACACCCGTTGACGTTCATCCAACGAACTGCTATCATAAAACCCATGACGCGCTTGATGGTTATTTTAGAGGCAGGGGGAATGATATGCAAGAAGCAGAGACATGGCGAGAGTTGTTGGCAAAGATCATTAGCGATAGCAAAGAGAAGCAGCGCATCACTGAAGCGCTCAATATTACACCGATTACATTGACGCGTTGGATCAATGGGGAATCAGCGCCACGTCCGCAGAATTTGCGTCATCTGATCACTATTTTACCTCTGCATCGTGAAAAACTGGTCAAGTTATTACAAGAAGAGCAAAGCGTTGGCGATCTGGCACAAATTATACCAGAAGAGTCAGAAAAAGATATCCCGGCAGAGTTTTATGCACGCATCTTTACGGCTCGCGCCTCCACCACAGAAAATTTGCGCTTCTGGTCCACCTGCAACCTCATTTTACAGCAGGCGATAGGCCAGCTCGATCCTAATCGCTTGGGCATCTGTCTCTGGGTAGTGCGATGCATGCCGCTATCGGGACCACACAACAAGGTCCGCAGTTTGCGCGAAAGTGTGGGATTAGGAACGCCGCCCTGGGTGGGAAACCTGGAGCAGCAGGCGATGTTCCTGGGAGCCGAATCGCTGGCTGGCAACGTCATCACGCTCTGTCGCCCCGGCATTATTCAAAATCTCGATGAAGAGCATAATCTCATGCCAGCACAGCGCGTTGAACATGAGAAAAGCGCCGCCATCTTCCCGATTCTCTATGCTGGACGTATCGCCGGCGTCTTCCTCGTTTCCAGCGCACAGTACAGTTACTTTGTCTCGCAAGCACGTACCTCGCTGGTACAGAAGTATGCGGATCTGCTAGCCCTGGCCTTCGAGCCAGAAGATTTCTATGCGCCAGAACAGATCGCACTGCATGTTATGCCGTCACATGAGGAACAGAAGCAACATTTCTCCCAATTCCGGCAGCTGATTGCGGACACGATGATCACCGAGGCGTATCGAAATCGACCGGCCAATAACGTCCAGGCCGATTGGAAAGTGTGGCAACGATTGGAGGAAGAACTACTTGACTACGCCTCGCACAAAAAGATGCGGTAATTGCTCTCTGATACACCACCATGTTTGATGATTTCGACGCTGCTCTCGCTTCTTATTGGACACAAACGCGCCTGGGGCCAGGAACGCTTACCGTTTCGACCTCAACACTCCGGTTGGCTTTGTCAGATGTGCAGAAAGGCAGCTATGCCGACGCGCAAATTGACGACTACGGCTCCTTAGCACGTTCCGCATTCCCCTGGAAACCGCCGCTACGCATGGAGGTGCGCTCTCGCACTTCGCTGCCAGCAGCCACCACCAACGATCTCAACGCGAACTTCTTGCGTGGCACCGCCGGCTTTGGCTTCTGGAACTATCCCTTCTCGGTGCGCGGCGATGTCTTAATGCTCCCGGAAGCCGTCTGGTTCTTCTATGCCTCTCCCCCCTCCAATATGGCACTTGTTCCGGGCGTTCCTGGTTGGGGCTGGAAGGCTCAGGTTATCCATAGTATGCGACCGGGCGCTCTGCTGGCAACGATACCGACCGCGCTCACCACGGGATGGGGCCTTCTGACCGGGAATACGCGACCGGCGGCGCACTGGCTTCAGCGACTCAGCGGTGCCAATGAAGCACTACTCAACACCGATATGACATCCTGGCATACCTATACACTTGAATGGCGCGAGACGGACGCGACCTTCTTTGTCGATGGCATCTGCGTATTACGCGCTCCACAGCCACCGATTCGCGCACTCGGCTTCGTCGCCTGGCTCGACAATCAATACGCAATCGCCACGCCGCGCGGCACTTTGCGTTTCGGCACCGTCGCCAGCGGTCCGCAATGGCTTGACCTCGATTCTATCCGCATCGAGCCGCTGTAATTCTTCCCTATTGAGCCGCCTCTCGCTCGGGCGGACCATCAATGACGATAGCGGAGAGCGCCTCATCTTCCGTCCACACCATATGATCCAGGCCAGCGGGCCAGAGGACGGCATCGCCAGCCGTTACTGCACGCGTCTCGCCGTTCGGACCACCAATGCGCACAAAACCCTTTCCTTCTGTGACAAGAAACAGGATGGGAACATCTGTGCTATGCTCCTCCATATTGCCATGTGGCTCCAAATAAAACGCCACCACAAGCATTGGCCGATCCAGCAAAATAGGCAGGCCATTGACCCGTTGCGCCACCGCCTCCATTTGATCTTCGGGGATCATGCCGCGCTCAAACTGGATCGGGACGCCATATAATCCGGGGTGATTGCCCGGAATCTTTGTTTTCATATCGGGACTAAAACGACGAACTTGCAAGCCAGACCTCCCGAAAATAAACAACAATTCCCACATAACGGGCTTCTCACGGGCAATAGAGCCGCAAGAGCCATCAAAAACATTGTCCGTCTGGACGATGTGCCAGCTTGCCTCATCATATCATAACAGGAAAAGAGCATAGGAAAAGCCGAGAAGCGCATGCAATAGACGCGCTTCTCGGCTTTGCTCAAGTGGTGGGTGCCACTATTTGAAAGAGGGTTTATCGGGAAAATTCACTATCTCATCGATAATACCGTACTCTTTGGCTTCGACGGCACTCATATAATGGTCACGATCAAAATCGCGCCGGATACGCTCCAGAGGCTGGCCGGTATGCAAATGGATAATCTCATTCAATTCATCACGCATATGGACGATCTCGCGGGCCTGAATATCAATGTCAGATGCCTGCCCACTGACGCCCTGACCCAGCAGCGGCTGATGCTGATGAATACGCGCGTGCGGCATGGCGTAGCGCTTCCCTTTATCTCCTGCCATCAACAGGATGGTTCCGAAGCTGGCAGCGAAGCCCACGCATGTCGTCGCGATCGGGCAGCGCAGCACGCGCATCGTATCGTAAATGCCCAGGCCATCATAGACAGAACCACCAGGAGAATTGATATACATATTGATCTCGCGCTGGCTATCTTCCGCCTCTAAAAACAAAAGTTGAGCAATAACCAAGCTCGCCATACTTGCTTCAACTGGACCATTCACGATCACAATACGATCTTTCAGCAGCCGCGAGAAGATGTCGTACGCACGCTCCCCACGACCGGTATTTTCTAAAACGGTTGGGACCAACAAACTAGACATGATAAGGCTCCTTTTTATAGTGCTACCATAGCTGTCGCCCTGTAAAGAGGACAACAATACTACTGGTTGATATAGCTAGTAACATTCATCTGGCAACGCTTGCCAATCATTCCTGTGGCCGACGCCCAAAGTAGTAATGGACGCGATGCCCTTTCCCCGAGACGCTTTCGTCCAGAATGCTCACCAGTATCCAGCCCTCTTTTCCCAGAGCATTCAACTGCTCGGCATCGGGCAGGGGTGCTTCGCGTACATCTACCGTCAGCACGTGGTACTCCCACTGCGCAGGTTCCGCTGCCACCTGCTCATAAACGGTTGGTATAAAGACTGATGGGCGGACATCTGGTTTATCGGCCATCGAGAGATGATTGTAACGCTGTGAGTGAAAGGGACGTGGACCAAACATTGTTCTGCTCCTTTGTGAATACTCTCTTCATCTAGAGAATAGATCCGTTTTCCTTGTCTTGAATATAGCATGCCAATAGCTTATACTGATAGAGAGAATATATGCTGTTAGCATACCCTGTTTAAAAGCAATGCTAATAGCATAGGAAGGCACGTTTTTATGGCAGATTTACAGGAAATTGTCGGAAAGGTCGTACGCCAGGAGCGGCAATTGCGCCAGCTTACCATTAAAGAGTTGGGTGAAAAGGCTGGTCTGTCTGAAATCTATGTAGGGGAGATTGAGCGCGGACAGAAATACCCTTCGGCGAAAGTGCTGGAAAGCCTGGCGCGTGCGCTGGATCTGGATCTGGCGGAGCTGCTGGAATTAATGGCGGAAGAGATCCGCAGCGAGCGCGAACCACAGATGACCAGGGCCATCGGCTTCACCGTTCCCTCTGGTCCCGGGAAACCCCGCCGTCTGGTGGTCAAAAATATCCTCAATATGCTTGACGAAGGCGATGTCGAGAGCGTGGCCGACTTCAGCGCGTTCCTGCTCTCCAAACACCTCACACCAGTATAGGGGCATTCACACAAAAAAACGAGGTGAGATCAGTCTCTACCTCGTTTTTTGTATGTCATCAGATGTGTAATCCATTAGAACCAGCGGCGACGTGTGCGGGGACGACGGGCATAGGTGCCACGACGATAGGTATAACGTGAAGCATACGGGGCCACTCTATGATAGGCGAAACCACTCCACAGGATAACGAGAATTGCGGCAACCAGCACTGAACTGATTAGCGGAACGCCCTCGACGCGCGGCTCGCCAGCGATAGAAAAGTGGAACACGCCAACAATCAAGAGAATAGCAACAAAACCAAGAACGATCGCTCCGACAATACCGCCCGGAGTGCGACGACGCGCCAGTACTTCGCCGATAATACCAACCAGGGCTGCGATGATCAACCAGATGACCAGAGTAGTAAATGTAATAGTCATGATTTTATACCTCCATGTCCTTAAACCCCATTTCATATAAGGCTTCCCTAGTAATACGAGTAAGCTCGTCATTCGGGTTCAACTTATATCTACCCCCCGCTGGTCAACATCCGCTTCTCCCGCCAGCGAGCCAGCAGCGACGTAACCCAACGATAGAGAAAGATGAACAGAAGCAGGTAGATGGCCCCTTCAAGATAGCCGCCAAGTACATCGGTCAGCCAGTGATCGCCCAACAGGACGCGGGAATAGCCGATCACAAGAATGTCGTAGACGGCGAAGAGTTGCAGCGGCAGAAGCCACCAGCGATAACGCCACTGGCGGACAGGTTTGGTGAAGGTCAGATACAATAGAAAACCATAATACGCAACATCATGTTCAGTATGCCCGGAAGGATAGGTCGGGAACGGGACGAGTGGCGTTTCCAGGCGAATCGGATATTTATGCGGATCGGGGCGTGGACGATTGACCAGAATGTCAACCATCACGTTCATAGCTGCCGAGCCTAAGACGGTCAGCGCAAAAAACAGGCCGTTCTGAAACCAGACCAGGGGAGATTTCTTGCGCAACCAGAAAACGATGCCCATAATGAGCATGCCTGCCGACCAGAAAATGCCGCCCACCAGAGAGGGCAGGGGATTATCCAGCACGCTAGGAAAGCGGAGCACAGCATCAAGCCAGGGCCAGGGATGCAGATGCTGCACCGTAATCGTGCTTGCAAGATCGATAGGATATGGGGCGGGATGAGCATGCACAAAGAAGCAGGAGATAATAAACAGCAGCAGGGCGATGGCCCAGACAATCGCCTCTGCCCGATACCAGGGCAGGACCTCCTGACGCCTCTCACCACCTGCCGTCGTCGTAGCGGTCGGCGTCTGTATTCCTTCAGGATCAGTAGTTTTACGCATTGCAATCCTCTCACCAAAAACAGAGCTGATTTACCGTCATCACTATGATTACGGGTTAATTAGCTCGACTGGATGCAACGCATATTCGTTGTTAACGGCGAGAAGGGGTGAGAGAACTGGCGCAGCCAGAAAGCTATGCTCACCAGAGCTTACGTATAATCGAGACCATTGGATCATCTCAAGTTGCAGAGCAAGATCATCCGGCATGAATCACCACTTTCAAGGCTTCGCCGGGGCGGGCAACCAGGCGAAACGCCTCTGCCGCATCCTGAAGGGCGATGCGATGCGTAATGATCGTCTCGGGACGGATGCGACCCGATTGCAACAGAGCCAGCGCCTGCCTCGTCTCGTACGGCCCGGCTGAATAGCTGGTACGCAGCGTGATCTCCTGGAAGAAGAGGTAATTGGGTGTCAGCGTCAATTCCTCAGTTGGCGGGGGAGGAGCAAAGAGCAGCACAGTACCGCCGGGACCAACCAGTTCGACCCCCTGCCGCATCACGCTCACATGTGAAGGCGTGACAATCACCACGTCAGGCTTGAGACCGTCGTTCGCCGCCAGTACCTGATCAAGCAGTGGTTGGGCCTGGGGATCAAATGCGCGATCAATGCCAGCCTCCAATGCACGCTCCCGCCGATAAGCGATGGGATCGGAGATCATTACCCGAATTGCGCCGCGCTGCTGAGCAAGTTGCGCCAGCATAAGGCCGTTACTTCCGGCTCCCAGCACCAGCACACGATCTCCAGGCTGGATATTCGCCCGTTGAACCCCACGAATACAGCAGGCCAGCGGCTCGATCAGTGTGGCCGCTTCAAACGAGAGGTCAGCAGGTAACGGGAGGACATCAAATTGCATATTCGGGGCCGGAACGCGCACATATTCTGCCAGACCGCCCGGATAGAGGCGCGTGCGGCGGAAGGTGGCACACTGCGAAAACGATCCGCGCTGACAGAAATGGCAGGTCATGCAGGGAACGTGGTGATGAAAAAATACGCGCTCTCCCGGCACAAAGTGCTCGACACCTTCGCCAACGCGCACAACCGTTCCAACCGGCTCGTGACCGGGATAGAGCGGAGCGCGTGGCCGCATATACCACTCCATCACATCGCTGGCACAAATGCCACAGGCGTTCAACTGGATCAACAACTCACCCGGGCCGATCTCTGGTACAGGCTGCTCAACAAGACGGATATCATCGTTCGCATGATACTCGACGACACGCATACAACGCTTCCCTCTCAACGTCTGGCTGGAACGACACAGAGAAAGCCAAACGGTTCATCGCCAACGGTGAAAAACTGATGCACTTCATTGCCGGAAATATAAACAATATCGCCGGTATGCACTTCATGCTCTGTATCTCCCAGCCGCAAACGGGCTATCCCATGCAGCACATAGACACCGTGATCGTGCTCATGCTGGTCAAGCGAGGTATAGCCGCCGGGCTGGACGGCAAAGTAGCGCATGTGGAAATGTGGCGAGCCTTCTTCGTTGCCAACGAGGATCTGACGTGTGGCACGATCCGCGCCGCTATTATCCGGCCCATACGCCCGCACCAAGACATCTTGCCAGCGTAGCTCCCCATGTTCCGTCCCGCCAAAGCGATGAATCACACTCATACCCATCTCCTCTTTATTTACAGCGCATGCTGATTGCTACCAGGATACACTTTTCCAGCCGATAGCGATGCTTCTCAGGAAGATTGATCAGATATTTTGGGTAAGAGATGAGCGTTGGTGGCGGCTGCTGCAACCTCATCCAGGCTGTTGCCGATCGAGGCTTCGACGGCAGCAATCACCGCGCCTTCCACCAGAGGTGCGGGACTGATGATCACGCGGCGTGGTTGCTCTGCGGTAAAGGTTTCGACCGCTATTTCGGTTGTCATCACCGCGCTGCCCAGATCGAGCAGCACTAGAATACCGTCAGGGCCATCTACCTGATGCAGCGCCTCCAACACCTTCTCCATCGTCGTACCAAGCGAACCATCAGCCGTTCCACCAGCAGGGGCAATCGCAACCTTGCCCTGAGCCATCTGCCCCGCTAACTCCGCCACCCCTTCGGCCAGCTTCGCGCTATGTGAGACAATGACTAAACCGACAGCCATAAAGTAGAGACCTCCACAAAGCTAAAAACACTATCCACAACTATCTGCCAACGTTTTCAGTATCAACCAGCTAGAGGTTGCCCCCGGATCTTGATGGCCGATGCTGCGCTCCCCCAGATAACTGGCACGCCCTTTGGTAGCCAGCAGCGGAATCGTCGCCTCCGCCCCCTGTTGAGCCGCCTCGCTGCTCTGTTTGAGGAGTTGGGGAAGATCCAGGCCAGCGCTTTCGGCTTTTCTGGCCGCATCCAGGGCTGGCTGCAAAGCATCAAGCATCGTTTTCTCGCCCGGTTGTGCCTTGCCGCGTGCCTTGACGCCCTCCACAAAAGCCGTCAACAGGGCAACCACGTCGGCTGCGGATAAGACCTGTTTTCCGGCAGTTGCGATACCTGCACGCAAGAAAGCAGTGCCATATAATGGTCCGCTGGCCCCGCCAACCGTGGAGACGAGCGTTGAGCCAACGGTCTTGAGGATTGCGCCAATATCTGCATTGGTGAGCGTCGCTAATTTTGCGGACACGGCCTTGAAACCACGATCCATATTCGAGCCATGATCCGCATCGCCAATCGCGGCATCAAGCTGCGTTAAATACTCGCGCTTCTCTTGCAGCACCTGAGCCAGCTGTTGCAACCAGCGCAAAACATCTTCCGTCGTCATAGACATGGCAACCTCCAATCCAGCAAAACCTGCGACTTACATCTGCTGCTCTTCTCTCCTCAAGCTTCAACGCTCCCCTCATCAGACGGCCTCTGGAGAACAAAGAGTTATGGGTAGTATAGCACACAGAAACGGTTGCCCTGATGCCCTCAACAACGATATACTGCAAAGAAATAAAGCAATGCCTGAGAGTGCTTGTTCCTCTACACAAAGATACCAGCTTCTAACAAAACATAGTCTTGACCGGGAAGGAGAAGAAAAGCAACGATTCGCTCTCCCAAATCGCCTGTACGGCTGGCATACCAGCAAAAGGTTCCATATTATGGGTACATACTATGACCAATAGGCTATTCTCTCCTCACGACCACCTCTATGCGATATCATAAAGGTATATTTTTACAAGAGACTGAGAAGTCATTTTACGACATTTCTATGCCAGAACCTCACTACATACACAGAGCAATACAGCATCAATTGTCTATACAGGCGTTCTAAACTGTAGTATAGTACAGGTTGGGCTTTATTACATACGATATTTTCTGTAGAGGTAAAAAAGAGTATGAGAGATGGCGAAGCCGCACAACGCACAGCCGCCAGAAGCCTCGGTCGCTACCAGATTATCAGGCGCATCGGCAGAGGAGGGATGGGGGATGTATGGCTCTGCGATGATCCACGCCTGCATCGTCAGGTCGCCATTAAAACCTTGCCAGCTCAGAGCCAGCAGGATCGCGAATTCGCTCAGCGCTTCGAACGAGAGGCTCAGGCATCAGCAGCGCTCGGTCATCCACACATTCTCCCTATCTATGACTATGGCGAACAACCCACCACCAACGGGCAGATCATTACCTATATCGTCATGCCTTATATTTCAGGTGGCTCCCTGACAGAACGCATCGTCGCCTATCAATCGCAACACATGCTCATGCCGCCCCAGGAGGCGATCGCATATCTCTTACAGGCAGCCGAGGCGACTGATTACGCCCATGCGCAGGGAATTGTTCATCGCGATATTAAGCCCGGCAATATGCTCTTGCGCGACGAGCGCTGGCTGTTGCTCACCGATTTTGGCATTGCTCAGATCCTCTCTAACGCGGAAAATGTGACGCAAACCGGCGCTGGCATCGGTACCCCTGAATATATGGCCCCGGAGCAAGCGGAAGGCAAGGCAGAAGCCGCCAGCGATCTCTATAGCCTGGCCGTGCTGGCCTACTACCTTCTCGCAGGCCACCTCCCATTCAATGCCGAAACAAGCTATGCGACAACCATCCAGCACATGACTATGCCACCTCCACCACCGCGCCAATTCAATCCAGCCCTCCCACCGGCATTTGAGGCGGCGCTGCTGCGCGGACTCGCCAAACATCCCGCAGAGCGCCCGGCCTCGGCACGCGTATTTGTGGCCTCCTTGCAACAGGCATGTGCTGGAACTCCCTTTGAGGCATTTATGGCCTCCGCAGCACACGCTCCTGTTTCCGCCGGGCAACCCAATACCTTCTCAACGATCACACAACCAACCATACCCGAACTCAACAAGCAACCAGAGACGGATCAGAACACCCCTGCCCACCAGCCAGGAAACAGTCCTTTTTCTCGGCGCCAACTCATCATGGGTGGCAGCGCCGCGCTGCTGGTCGCGGGAGGACTGGGTACATGGGCAGTTGTCGCAAAATTTCACCAGACCACAACTCAGAAGGCACAAACCAGCTCGCCAGCACCAACGCCCAATCCCAATGGCCCTGATCTGATCCTCCAGGGACATCTCAAGCCAGCCAGCTCGCTTGCCTGGTCGCCAAAAAAAAATGTGCTGGCCTCTATAGCCGATCAGGATGATTTACTGCTCTGGGATATCACCAGACAACAAAGCGGCTCGCCTGACCCAATAGCGAGGCGCAAAGCGCGTAAAGGCAGTGCGATGCTGCTCTCCTGGTCGCCCGATGGCAGTATGCTGGCACTGGCAAACACGGGAGAAGAGCCGATCAGCCAGGACAACGCCTCGATCGATTTCTACACCAGCGATGTCAGCAAATTCACTCCAGGTTTTACTAGCTATGCGGCGGGCGAGGGGACCTCTACAGTCTCAGGGATGTGCTGGGCCAACAAAACCACGCTGGTGACAGTGACACGTTCGCCCCTCAACAGCAACGATTCTAACCATTTTCGTCTGTGGGCAATGGATATCACGCAACCCAATCAACCCATCAAAGCAATTCCAATCGCAGGTTCGCTGGGAGACGGCTTCACCCTGAACACGCCTCCACAACAACTGGCAACATCGCCGGATGGAGCATTTATTGCGATCTCGTTATACAATACAATCGCCATCGGCAAGGTGAGTCTGGCTGCCAATACGGTGCAATGGCAACAAACCTCCACGCTCCAATTTGAGAAGAACGCATTTGCACAATCCACGGGTGTCTTCTGGGAACCAGATGGGCGCAACGTCGGAACGTTTTATCAATCCAACGTCTCAAGCATCTATCTCTGGAACTGGCAAAACAACCAGAGCACGCCGATCAAAGAATTCGATACCGACGCGAAGCTGATCACAATGGCGTGGTCGCCCGCACCGCAACATCCGCTGTTTGCAACGGCCTCTATGGATGGAAAAGTGCAGATCTGGAATCCGAACAAAGGCACCACTCCGGTGGGAACGCTCAATGGTGGCGATATCAGCAATAAAAAGGTCACGTCCCTGGCCTGGTCGTCTGATGGACAATGGCTGGCCGCCGGATATGACGACAATGACACGAGCATCCTTGTCTGGAACATACAGAGACGAGGATTTTGAGTGATGCAGGCTTGCCAGAAATGATATGCTGAACAGGAATGAGCATACGGAGAGAATGGATAAACAGAAAAAACGCAGGAAATAGACGATGAACGACGGTGACATTATGACAACAACCAGCTTAGGACGCTATCGTTTGCTCAAGCAAATCGGCAAGGGTGGCATGGGTGAAGTCTGGTTGGGCGAGGACCCGCGCTTACATCGTCAGGTCGCCATCAAAACTCTGCCAGTACAGAAGCAACAGAATAATGAGTTTCTGCTTCGCTTCGAGCGGGAGGCGCGTGCCGCCGCCGCGCTCAACCACCCCCACATTCTCCCTATTCACGATTTCGGCAAACAGAACTTGCCCGACGATGAAGTCATCGCCTACATCGTTATGCCCTACATCACCGGGGGAACGCTCGCCGATCGCATCGACACACACACAGCCAATCAAACGCTGATGCCACAACAGGAAGCCCTGGCATATCTTGCACAGGCGGCGCAAGCGATTGATTATGCACACAAACACAGTATTATCCACCGCGACATCAAACCGGCCAATATGCTCTTGCGCCACGATAATTGGCTGCTGCTCGGGGACTTCGGCATTGCGCGTCTCCTCTCCAGTACTGACAACCTCACGCGCACGGGTACTGGCACCGGCACCCCTGAATATATCGCGCCAGAACAGGCACAGGGGAGAGCAGAGGCCGCCAGCGATATCTACAGCTTAGCCATTCTTGCCTACTACCTTTTTACTGGAAAATTACCCTTTAAAGCGATCTCCCGCTATGGCACGATAGTACAGCATATCACTTCCTCGCCGCCACGGCCACGACAGATCAACCCGGCCCTCACGCCTGAACAGGAGCTAGCGTTACTCCACGGTCTGACCAAACAGCCAGGGGAACGGCCATATTCGGCCAGAGAGCTGGTGGAAGAGCTACAGCAAGCAGCGGGCTACACATCGTTGCCCGGCCCTTCTACGAGTGCGCTCTCGCAACCAATCATTCCAGCACACAATCAGCAACCCATCACCGGACAACCTCACCAACCTCCGCTCAACCAGAGCGATGTCTTTCCAGAGGCAGCACATACATCCCAAATACGACAAGGAACATTCCATACCAGAGATGAAGCCCCGTCTCACCTACGAGACCCCCACACAACAAAAGCTAAATATGTGTCCCAAGCACAAGCAATTGCACCTGTTGAAGCAAGCAAACCAGTGCCAGCACAGATTTCACGGCGCTCTCTCTTCATTGGAGGAGGCGCAGCCCTTGCCCTCTTAGCGGGAGGCGTGAGTACATGGGCTTTTCTCAGCAACAGACAAAAACCTGAGCAAACTGGGCAACCCACCACAACCACTGCTGATCCCAATGGGCCGGATCTGATTCTGCGTGGGCATACAAAACCTGTCACCTCGCTGGCATGGTCTGCTCAATCACATCTCGCATCAGCGGGCGAAGATGGCACGGTCCTGCTATGGACGCCACAACAGGGTACTCGACCTGCTGCCAGCGCCCGACAAACATTTCATACCACCAACCCCTTACTCCTCTCCTGGTCTCCTGATGGGCAATGGTTGGCAATTGGCAATACAGGGCAGGGAACGTCGGCCTCGCTTGAGCTATATAGCAGCGACCTGCACACAACGGCCCCTGGCTATAACACAGGAATATCTGTTCCCGGCACAACAGCCATCGCTGGCCTCGCCTGGCAGAATCGCTACCTTACAGCCGTAGGAGAGAAGCCGCTCCATCTGCATATCTGGAATACCCAGGAGCCGCAACGGCAGTTCGCTCCAATCGCGCTTCCCGGCACCCTTGCCACAACGCTATCGACCAGATCACCGCTACTTCTAGCCTCGCCTGACAGCACCCTGCTAGCGCTGGCTGAGGCTGAGGGGGTCATTACAGGACAGATCAAGCTCTCTGGCACAATGGCGCAATGGCAGCAGGTATTAAGCCCGGTCAAGCTCGATGGACACATCAAGGCTATAAGCTGGATGTCCAGCGGAACCGTCATGGGCGCACTCACCACCACAAACGAGCGGACATTCTCCCTGGCACTCTGGACGCGGCAAAAACTGGAGCAGGACCTGCTCCCCACCGATGCAATACTCACCACGCTGGCATGGTCGCCTGCTGCAACAAGCGATCTCCTCGCCACTGGCAGCAAAGATGGACAGGTATTGCTCTGGAAATACTCAGGCAGCAATATTCCCGCACACCTGGATAGCAATTTGCAGGCAGAGGTCATCAGCCTGGCATGGTCGCCCGATGGGCAATGGCTGGCCGCTGGCTTTAACGATAAAGATGCAAGTATTCTGCTTTGGAACATACAGGGACGAGGATTCTAAAAATTATGCTGACAAATCAAATGATAGATTGGCAAGGGGGAATGCTCGGGCGCTATCGCATGATACGCCTGCTGGGACGCGGCGGCATGGGCGAGGTCTGGTTGGCGGAAGATACTGAGCTACGCCGCCAGATCGCCGCCAAACTCTTGCCGTCCGTACTGGCATCTGACGAAAGCTATCTCCACGCATTTGAGTACGAGGCACGCACCGCCGCCGCGCTGGAACATCCCCATATCCTGCCCATTCACGACTTCGGAGAACAACACATCGCCGATGATGAAGTCGTCACCTACCTGATTACGCCCTATATGGCTGGTGGCTCTCTGCGCGACCTCTTACGCGCAACCACACACGTCCTTCCTCCACACGAGAGCCTGAACTATCTCAAGCAGGCCGCTCAGGCCATAGACTACGCACATAGCCAGAATGTCCTTCACCGCGACATCAAACCGGCCAATATGCTGCTTCAGGAAGGATGGCTCTTCCTCGCCGATTTCGGCCTCGCTAAATTACTGAGCAGCGAGACGCAGCGCACCCGCACACATACAGGCTCCGGGACTCCCGAATATATGGCTCCTGAACAGGCGCAAGGCCATGCCACTCCTGCCAGCGATCGCTACAGCCTGGCAATGACAGCCTACCAGATGTTAACGGGCGCCCTCCCCTTCAGAGGAGATAGCCCCTATGAAGTGCTCATCAAACAGATTAAAACGGCTCCACTCGCACCCACGCAATGGAATCCAACGCTCCCTCTGGCTGTCGAAGAGCTTCTCTTGCAGGGATTGGCAAAACGGCCCGAAGATCGGCTCTCAACATGTGTTGCTTTTGTCAATGCATTGGAACAGGCATTCGCTCCGTCACAACAAGCCATGTTAGACGATGCAGAGGTCACGCTCCCGGCCCCCTGGAACAAGCGCCTGCACAAAATAGTATTAACATCTCCATTACAGCAGCCGCTGACACCAACATTCACCACTCAGGACGCCTCGCTCTCGCAAACACCAACACAACCCTCTCTGTCGTCTCAACTTTCCCTACGGCGAGAACAAACAGTAACAACCCCCTCACATATCGGCTATCCCGTTACCCCCGACCCTATCGTTGAGCCACAGCAAAACACTTACTCACCCACGCTTCACTATCCCCCTGTCCAGGATGCGCCAACACGGCAGGAGGGAACGCCTCCTCCGCAAGAACCAAAACGCAAGATTGGTCGCCGCGAACTGGTCATAGGGGGCAGTACCGCCGCTGCTCTCGCTGTTGCGGGAGGGGCCTCGTTCTTGATCTGGCAACATACCAGTTCAACACCGGCATTGCTAGAGAGAGCTATTCCCGGCCCCCAAAAGCTCATGCCAGGGGTGCCACTCTTAAATATTACTCGCCATTTGCGCACCGTCTATAATGCCGTCTGGGACCCAACGGGACGCTATCTCGCCACGGCTGGAGAGGATCAAACGGTCATGCTCTGGGACGTGGGTAGCTATCTGGCAAAATCGCCAAAAGAGGTCCAGACGCTCACAAAACCTGTACGCCGTTGGAGGCTGCCAGGCACAATTTTCAGCAATGCGCTGAGCTGGTCTTATGACGGACGCTACCTCGTTGCAACGCCAGTCACAGGCGCAAATCAGATATTTCTCCTGGATGTTTTCGGCAAAGCCGACGATCCCATTATTTATAAAGACGGCAGCAAAACCGATGATATTGGCGGTCCCGATTTTTTATATAACGCCTGGTCGCCCACAACGAGTACATTTGCCGCCGCCGTCTCCAATACACAGAATGTGCTGCTCTGGCAACTCAAGCAACCAAACACGCCGATCAAAACGCTCTATAACGATCAGGGACCGCGCAAAGTCGATGGGGTAGCAATCTCAGTCGGCAATCTGGCCTGGTCAGCGGATGGAATGCTACTGGCGACGATGACCAATAACTTCAATCTGGCTATCTGGGACGTGAAAACAGGCAAGGTGAAATACTACATCAATGTCCCCGACGCGCCCCTCACGCTACCTCCTGGCACACATGCCATTTTCGTGCTTCGCGATGCAATGCAATGGTCGCCGGCAGACAACCGCCTGCTCCTTGCCACCAATGCCAATATCGTGAACGTCTGGGACGTGCAGCAGGCAAAAAAACCGCGCTGGCAGCTTGGCACCAATGACAAAGACGCGCTGACGCCACCGCCCAACAATGATACAGGGCTGGGCTTCAAATGGAATCCCAACATCACTGGCGTTAGCTGGTCGCCCAATGGACGCTATCTGACGGGCGGCTACGGGCGGAGCCACAAGATCCATATCTGGGATTTGCAGGAGAAAAAACCTGTCGTCTCCAAAGGGATACAAATGCCTAGCCTCCTCTTTGGAGAGTACAATGGACATGGCGACACGGTGACCGATACGAGGTGGTCGCCGAATGGGCGTTATATCGCCACCAGCTCATTTGATACTACCGTGATCGTCTGGAAGGTTGATGAAGCCTAACACAGAGGGCCAGCAGGGCATATGCTATAATGGCGCATGGCCGGAAAGATCATCGTCTTTTGAAAGGAACTGCTATGCGCGTTGTCTCTCTTCTGGCAAGCGCGACAGAAATGATTGCCGCGCTCGGTTGCCTCGATCAGCTCGTAGGGCGCTCTCACGAATGCGACTATCCATCTGAAGTGCTGCAATTGCCGCTGGTCAGCACTGTACAAATCGATGTCAACGCAACCAGCGAGCAGATTGATGCGCAGATCAAGCAGCTTGCACGCACAAAGGATGCCGTCCGGGACAATGCGCTCAAGGCGCTGAGCATCTACGCCATCGACACCAACCTCTTGCAACAGTTGCAGCCAGACATCATCTTTACACAAACACAGTGCGAGGTCTGTGCAGTTAGCGAGCGTGACGTACTCCAGGCATTGCAGCAAGTTGCGAGCATTCAACCGCGTATCGTCTCTCTCGCCCCCTATTGTCTCAGCGATGTCTGGGTAGACCTGATACGTGTTGGAGAGGCGCTGGAGCGCAAAGAGCAGGCACAACAACTGGCGAACAAGTATCAGGAAAGGCTGAACCTGTTGGCGCAGACGACGGCTACATTGGGAGCCAAACCGCGCGTCGCCATCCTGGAATGGCTTGATCCACTGATGGCGGCGGGAAACTGGACGCCAGAGTTGCTCAACTATGCTGGCGGCTCGACGGTCTTTGGCAGGGTCGGAGAGCATTCGCCCTGGCTCACCTGGGAAGAATTGAGAGCCGCCAATCCCGACGTGCTGATACTTTCCCCCTGTGGCTTCGCGCTGGAACGCACCATGCAAGATATCTCCCTCCTGCAACACCACCCACTCTGGCCGGAGCTACAAGCGGTACAACAGCAGCGTGTCTACGCCATCGACGGAAATTATTACCTGAACCGCTCTGGTCCGCGACTGGTAGAATCTGCTGAGCTGCTGGCGCACGTGCTGTGGGGAGAACGTCTGACCATCAATGTGGATGAAACGGCCTGGAGAAGCATCATATAACGCGGACAAGCAGAGGGAGATATGACTATATGACAAATCTAGTACCCCCTCTGCTCGCTTCTGATCCAATAATTGCGGATGATTATCTGTTTTCTTTTGGGGCCATTGCCCAGAAAAGCAGGATGACAAAGGCGAAGAAGACCACAATCATTAAAACCATCAATGGATCAACGACGCCACTGACAGGCCACTGAAAGACGACAGCGGCAATAACATAGGCCAGCCAGGCCAGGCCGAGAGACGGAATAATATACAGCCAGTTGAACCGTGAACGGAAATCGAGTCCACGAGAACTGCCGCTTGTAGTGTATTCAAGATCTGTATCAATTGGCTCCATGCAAATACCTTCCTCAAAGATCAAATGTCGTTCGCGAGATACGCGCGGTGGCGAGCCGAAATCTCATTACGCAGGTAAATAAGTTATTTCGGCAACTTCGAGCAATGCATGCAGACTACGCATGATAGCCTGCATATGCTAGCTTAATACAGTCCTAATTATAGTCCTAACCTCCACCGAACGCAACCGCCTGCCCCCAATCTCTGATGAGCAATAAAAAAACGGCCAGAAAAGGCCGATGAGCGTTATGCGACAGAGATCTGGGAAGAGCCGGGCCATTGTTCAGAACCCGAAGACGCGGTAGGAGGTTGAGAGACGGAAGGAAGAGGACGAGACTTGTTGAAATAGCGGCGTAGTTCTCGTGCGTTGATCGTATACATGTCATCGTCAAGAGTCACGGAGACATGGCCCTCGGCAATCGCGCAACACACATCAGCAAGAGTCGGGATACGGTCGGTCACAAGACACCTCCCTACGAAATACTGTGATGCTCTACGTATTGACGTAAGCTTCGGCAGGCTCTTTGAGAGAACAAGGCCCACACCACCTACACGTGTAGAGAACCCATCTGGTTTCAGCAAGCTCCACTATAAACAAGAACACAAGGTCGGTTCTCTTTATTCCTCCTGGCGAAAGAGAAAAAGCCGACGATTACACCTCCTCTTCATCCTCAGATTCGGGGCCAGATGTATCGACGACGGCCTCATCATCGATCAACCCCTTGATAGGATCAATATACATCTTCCGGCGGATAAGGTCAACCTGTTTCACGATGGCCTTGACGGCGGGGATAAGGTATTGCTGCTTATCTGGTCCCTTCACAACATACACGTCGTTGCCACCGGTCGTAATAATATCAACAATAACGCCAATGACGCGATCCGCAAGCGTTGCGACCTGCAAACCCAGGATATCATGTTGATAATAGGAGTCGGGAGGCAACTCGGCCAGTTGATCGAGGGGGATACACAAATCCTGATTGCGCAGTGGCTCGGCGGCGGTTGCATCCCCAATGCCGCGCAGTTTGAGCAGGAGCACATCGCCTTTATACGGGCGCACCCCTTCAATAACATAGCGCCGATGCTCGGAACCGACATACACGGCTTCGAGATTGGCAAAGCGGTCGGGAATATCAGAAAGAGATTTGACTTTGAATTCGCCGCGCAAACCAAAAAGGGCCACTATTTTACCGATAGTAGCCCATTCTGTCTCGTTTTGCATTGGCATAACGCACTGCCTTCTACGTGATGCTTGCTCGACTATCCGAAGATCGCACGAACGTTAAATGATCTCCAGAGAAGTATGGCGACCTTCGCGCGTACCACCGGCACGCAAGAGGGTGCGCATAGCTTTGGCAACTCGCCCCTGGCGACCAATCACTTTGCCAAAGTCATCAGCACCGACGTGCAATTCCAACACTAAGGCATTGCGGTCGTTGCGCACTTCGCGAACCTGTACTGCCGAAGGATCATCCACCAGTGACTGAGCAACATACTCAATCAGTTTACGCATATAACTACCTTACTTCAGACTCTACTGAGCGTCAGGAGCAGCAGTTGTCTGAGAGGAACGCTCGACGATGCCAGCACGCTGGAGCAGCGAAAGCACCGACTCGGTAGGCTGAGCACCTTTTTTGAGCCAGTCGAGAGCCTTTTCCTTGTCGATATTGATCGCGGAAGGCTCGACACGTGGGTTATACCACCCGATATTTTCAATGATACGACCATCGCGTGGAGAACGGGCATCTGCCACCACAACACGATAGCTAGGGGCTTTCTTCATCCCCGTACGTTTTAAGCGAATCTTAACGGCCATGCTTTTTCTACTCTCACCTCTTCCCCACTCAATGGGGTTGTTTGCACTTTCAGTTTTATACTTGCAGCAGCGCCACATGCGAGAGGTAGCGCCAACACCAGATATCTACCTGATAGTGATCCTGAACTTCGGCTAGACTAGGATAGCATGCGGCAAAAAAATTGTCAACTTTGTTTGAGAACCTTTTGCCTACCCAAAGCTTGCCCTCCTGCACGATACAGTGTACACTCCTCTTAGCAGCGGGACAGAGCGGTCCTTTTTATCTACCAGAGTCGCAAGACAAGAGCAATCATCCCATTATTAACGAATATAGAGGAATAGAACTATGCGCCGAACAAAAATCGTCTGTACCATCGGACCGGCGACCAGCAGTGAGGAACGTATCGAAGCGCTCATACGAGCAGGCATGAACGTTGCGCGGCTCAATTTCTCACATGGCAAGCAGGAAGAGCACGCCACCGTCATAACACGCATACGGGAGATCTCCGGTCGCCTCGGCTGCCCCATCGCCATCCTGCAAGACCTCCAGGGACCAAAGATCCGCGTAGGATCGCTTCAGGACGGGAAACCAATTCAACTGGTCGATCAAACAGAAGTGATTATTACCAGCCGTCCGGTCGCGGGCAATTCGCAGACCATCCCCACCACCTACAAACAACTCCCCCAGGATGTAAAACCCGGCGACCGCATCCTCTTAGACGACGGCCTTATGGAGCTACGCGTTCTCAGTGCCGACGAGAGCGATGTCCGTTGTCAGGTTATTCACGGCGGACTGCTCAAAGAACATAAGGGCATTAACCTGCCCGGAGTAGCGGTCAGCACCCCGGCCTTAACGGAAAAGGATCGCGACGACTTACACTTCGGGATCACACATGGGGTCGATTACATCGCGCTCAGTTTTGTGCGTAGACCAGAAGACGTGATAGCAGCCCGCGAACTCGTCCACGAATATCAGGTCGAGCATCAGGGCAAAAACAGGCAGGCAGACATTCCTCTGATCGTCAAACTGGAGAAGCCAGAGGCAGTCGCACGTCTGGACGACATTCTCAAAGTCGCGGACGGGATCATGGTAGCGCGAGGAGACCTGGGAGTAGAGATGTCGCTGGAAAAAGTGCCGCTGATCCAGAAGCGCGTGATCGCTCGTTGCAATCAGCTAGGACTGCCAGTCATCACAGCCACACAAATGCTGGAATCGATGATTATCAATTCCCGTCCTACTCGCGCCGAAGTCACAGATATATCGAACGCCATTTTGGACGGAACCGATGCCATCATGCTGAGCGCTGAAACGGCCACTGGAGCCTATCCTATCGAGGCGGTCCAGATGATGGTAAGAATCGCTCTGGAGACCGAAGCGGGCGGGAGAACGGCTCAACAGCCAGAGTGCCAGCAACTCACGCAAACACGTGCCGTGAGCCATGCCGCCCGAGCGTTGGCGGAAGAGGCAAGCGTCAAAGCCATCATCGTCCTGACGCGTTCGGGAAATTCTGCTAACTTGATCTCCAAAGATCGCCCCCGCACACCGATCATCGCCTATACTCCTTCTGAACACGTCTATCGCCAGCTGACCCTCTGGTGGGGAGTCTGGCCATATTGCATTGAATTGAAAGGGACGACGGAAGACCTGATAGAGGCGGTGGAGCAGCGCTTGCTGGAAGATAAAATCGTGCTACATGGCGAAAATGTCGTCATTATGGGAGGCATGCCGGTAGCGAGTCGAGCACGCACGAATTTTGTGAAGCTGCATCATGTTGATCTCAATCATCGCTAA
>JAICIM010000088.1 GCA_025928885.1 Ktedonobacteraceae bacterium
AAGAAGCGCGATAAAGTCGCGCGGCTACGAACGAAAAAAGATCGTTGCGGCTAGTTTGCAGGCACCGCTGTCTCATCCTGCACGCGCTGCGTCAGGCTTGTGAGCAGGGTGCTGATCTGCTGGCGCGTGGTGTCGGCCTGCAAATGCTCGGGGCTGACGTAGACGTGTTCGTCGAGTACCGCTGCATTCAGTTCGCTAAGCAGGTGGCGCAACTGGACATGCTCGTGGCCCCTGCCAACGCCCAGCAGCGCTGTTGGCTTCTCGGCCACGCTCTCGGGTGCAACCTGGGTCAGTACGTGCTTCAAGGTGCGTGAGAGTAGCCCTTTATATTCTGGCGTGGCGATCAGGAGTGCGTCGGCCTGCTGCAAACGCTCGTTGATCTCCTCAATGCTCATATCCTCGATCGAGAGCAGATCGAGCTGAATATGCTGTGGCAATAGTTCCTGCGCAAAGCGAAGCGCAGCCTTATTTGACGATTCCGTACGTGTGCTTCCAGTGAAACCGGCAATAGTGATGATGGATGACATGAAAACTCCCGTTTTTGCTTCTTCTGTTTGGATTTGTTTTTTTGAATGACAACTGCACATCGCGCTACATGATGAGGTACATTTCAAACATAGTCCAGCTTCCTCCCGGTTCCGCCTCTTTGCAGTGGGTAGGTATATGATATGATGCTGAGTCGATCATCACCATGCTACCATGATACATACTGGTACAACACGGTTGTTTCAAACAGTGGTATGTGTTCCTCAACAGGTGGGACTGATGATGTTGTGCTAAAAGACAGGCCCTCATCGCCTGCTCATATATACCGCATAGATTATAGCATATGGGAGCGGAGTTTGCTGCACCTGTGCCAGAAAGCAGGACAAATTTCCTGGTCATGTCTTTTTGATGAAATAGGAAGTCCATATATATACTGGTAATAGGATTGATATTTTCTTCCAGAAACCAGGGAAACAGACAACATGGACCAGACAATCTATGTCCGCCCGGCCACAGCGGACGACCTGCCTTTTATCCGCTCGCTGGCGGAACGTTTTGCCCGCGTTGGCACACCAGCATGGCGCGATACGGAACAGATGTGGGAATTTCATCAACAGAGCGCCGAAGAGGTTGGCGACGCTATCGAGACGCGCGATCTGGTGCTGATTGCCGAAGACGAGCAGAAGACCCGCCTCGGCTTCATTCACGCCACGCATTCCACCGATTTCTTCACGCAGGAGCCGCAGGGCTATATCGCGGATCTCGCCGTCAGTGCTCAGGCGGAGGGCAAGGGCGTGGGACGCAAGCTGATGGAGCAGGCCGAAGTGTGGGCGCGTACCCAGGGTTATCGGCTGCTCGCTCTGGATGTCTTCGCCTTCAACGCGCATGCCCGCGCCTTTTATACCCATCTTGGCTATGCTGAAGAGACGATCAAGATGGTGAAAGAACTCTAAAGCTGTTTGGCGAACCAGTAGTGGGCGAAGCTCTCGTCGTTGAAGGGAGCCACCTCCTGATAGCCCGATTGTCGGTAGAGCGTGATGGCCTCCGTCAGCACCCGATTCGTTTCCAGGCGGATGGTAGTCATGCCTGCCTCTCTTGCTGTGTTCTCCAGCATCACCAGCAAGCGCCGCCCCAGTCCAAGCCCTCGCACACGTGGCGCGACCCAGACGCGTTTGAGTTCGCTGATCGCGCTCGGAAGAAACTTGACCCCACCACAGCCTACAGGCTCTTCGCGGAGATAGGCGATTAAGAATAGACCATGTGGAGGGGCGAGTTCGGATGGGGAGGGCGCGATGCCCTGGGTGAGATCGAAGCCCGTCTCGGAGCGCTGGTCCAGTTCGCTGAAATATTGCTCGATACACCATCGAACCTCCTCGCTGGCTGGATCAGCAGGTGTGATCTGTACCATCGAGGCGATCAGCAGCCGCTCAACCTGTGCCATTGCGTCCACCAGCTTAGCCCGCTGGCTCTCGCTTAGCGGTTCGAGCAGAGATTGGGCGAAATCGTCGGCCCTGTGTTCAAGCTCTTCTCGCTCTTGCAGCCCGGCAGCCGTAAGTTGAATCTGACGCACGCGGCCATCCTGTTCGCTCGTACTCACCACCACCAGACCTTGCTTTTCCAGCGAACGCAGCAGGCGGCTGACATAGGCGGAATCGAGGCCAAGCCGCTGCCTCAGTTCGCGCACACTCGCCCCCTGCTCTCCGATCTCCCATAAGAAGCGTGCCTCGCCGAGAGGATGCTCACGGCCCAGGAAGCGATCGTTCAGGACGCCAACCCGCTCCGTCATGGTGCGATTAAAACTTCTCACCTGTGCAATCATTGGCAGTTCCATGTAAACCTCCATCTTGCTCAGCAATACCTATTAATTCTCTGATTATAGTCAGAGAATTACGTTCTGGCAAGAGGGAGGTTGCCGATGCTCACTTGAGAAGGAAGCAGGTGTAAACATCGGCTATACCGGTGATTCCTGATTAATAATTTCTGCCTGTTTTTCTTGCGGTGTTGCGTCATGATTGGTAGAGGCAGAGATATACAGGATGGAGGCCAGGAGGCTGCTGAACCCGAATGCTATACCTGTCAGTGGTGCGATCCGACAAAAGGCAGCGGTAATACCTATCAGGTCTGCGATGACACCAATAACCGTCATAGAGGCAACCCAGGTTGGGAATCTCTCTCCTCTTTTTTGTTCTGGTCGTTGTTCGCGAATAAGAAAGGCAAAGCATAGCAGAGGTAGCGCCATCGCCAGAGCGGTCACCGAAACAAGTGCGGCATCGTCCTTCGAGATAGCTGACTCCATCGTCAGCAGATTTTGTAGCAGGATGCCCGTTATACCGATCAAACCTAAAATCATCTTTTTGTTCAAGGAAGCTTGTTCCATTTTATTCTCCTTCATGGCAGCTATTAATAATAGCTGATATCTTTGATCCATTGAACAATTGCACGCGTTAATACTTGCAATCTCTTTGCAGTATAGGTAGTCAGGCGGCCAGCTTTGTTGAGCAAATACTTGATTCTTTGCTCAACATTCAAGTAATCTTTACTTTCTACTGCTCTTTGGAATTGCGAGCGCAGCTCTTTATTATTGCTAATCTGTGTTTTCAGCCATTGTTTGTCGTCACTGTCTGACACTCTTTACCCCCTTTAAGGACCATAACAGGCTTCTTTGTCTATGAGCGGAGAGATAGTCTTTCGCGCATTCGGGGAAAAGTGCCACTGCTCAAATCAAAGACCGTTCTGCTTCTCGCAAAGTCAAAAATCCGAATGTTGCATAATTTCTTCGCCTCTTGCCAGGGAACCTGGTTGATGGCGTCAAAATCTATCTGCTGCTTGAAGTTTTCGATAGAAGAAGGATCAAGCTTATTGAGGATGACAATCAAAAGTTGATCGAGATGATACTTAAAAAGTGCAGAGCAGGGAATGACGCGATAGTTATCGTAGAGACGCTCGAAGACTGGGGCGAATTGAGGGTAACGTCGCGCATAGCCTCGTGCTAATTTCTTGGTGAGCAGGCCGCGATAAGAGACTTTAAATTCATTGTAGCTAAATGCAGGATCATTCAACATAAAATTGACATCATTATAGGTCCACGCGTCGATATCCTGGCCGAAGGGTGCAATCAATCTTTCCTGATAATACTCTTCCTTTGCATCCAGAATGGCCTGCGTATCCTTCCCGGGCAGAAAAACGGCCTGTTTTCCCTTATAACCCATGACCCAGGGAACTGGCTGCAATACATCAACTTTTGTCAGGACAAATGTTAGCTTACTCATCAGGGCGCTACGTTGTTCAGTCGTTATATCAGAAAGCATTGTTCGTAGCGCCTGAGCATCAAAGGTAATCGAGCGGTTATCAACGTGGATAGCCCAGAGTACGACATCGGAATGAAGAAAATGATCTCGATATTGGAGCAGCGTGGCCCGATCAGTTTCCTCTGATTCACCGATGCCAGGCATATCATGTATGATCAGAGGAAAACCTTGCAAACCAGAAACATGGTATGTTTCCACCTGCTTTGTCACCGGATGTACGGAGTTTTGGATGTTCGGGCGTAGAGATTCATTTTTGTAATCAAGATTGAAGAGAGAATAGATGAGGGTGGATTTGCCAACTCCTGTCTGACCCATAATCGAGACAACAAGCGGTTTTTTTCGCTGCTCAATCAGTTCTTCTATAACGGCTTCTTTCAGATCTGCAATCTCATGTCGCTTCAATTTCATTACCCTTATTCTCACTTTCAGTAGAGATAGAGATAAGTCCTTAATACAATGAAGCTAGCTATATGTGTTCCTCGTGCGGCAGTACTTCCTACCGTGGCAAGTTCGCTTGAAAGTACATGGTATAATATAAAAACGTCTATCTGTAATCTATAGACGTTTTTATACTTCAGATTCAAAAAAATGAATAATATTTTCCCTATCTTTTGTAGTAGAAATAGTGGCACTAACCTGTCACTTGTCAGAGGAGAGAGACATTACCGCTAAAACCAATCTGAGATTGGAATCCAGGTGTTGCCAGTCGGGAAGAGGATGCCCAACACGGTAGCAAGCTCCTCATTCTGCATGTGAAGCGCGTCGGTGATAGAACGATAGCCGAAGAGGGCCTGGGTGAAAGCCTGTGGGGTCAGGTTCAGCACGTTTTCAGTAGTGATGGGCGTATCGCGTAATTGTAGATCTGAGCCGTTTATATGCAAAGTACATGTTTCGGCTCCGACTGCGAAAGTGAGCGTACCCGACCAGTTGATGAGCGAACGTTGCCAGCGTGCCTGCCATTCGGGAAGCATGGCCCGTGTCAGGGCGGGCAGAGAGACCAGACGAGCCTGCCAGCCTGCGCTGCGATGGTAAAAGGTCTGTTCACGGACCGCACAGCCAAACGGCGGGCTATCCCATGTGGAGACATCGGCAATTTCCAGCTGCTCCTCCAGCCAGTGCAGAACAGGCGACGTGCGCGGGAACGTACACATATACGCTGGTGGTGATTGTTGCCCGTCTTGCCCTCTCATCTCGCGCATGTGATGCTGCAACAGAGCCACAGTCGCAGGCCAATCATCGACTGCCAGTTCTCGCGCCTGGGTGTCTGGCAAGAGGAAATAGCTGCTGGTCTGAATGCCTGATGAGAAGAGATAGCCGCGCACCTGACCGCCAGGATCGACCGCAACCCGGAGTTGATGCGGATCGATATTACGTAGCCAGTGCAACTGTTGTTCCAGCGAGCGCTCAAAGCTCCCCGCGTAGGGACCGAAGTGGCGCTTATAGAGGTCCAGCAAGCGCACGGCATCGTCAAAACTGAACGGGCGTACCGTATACAGGCTCGGCGGCAGTGCCAGCATCGCCTCACAATCGATGTCCATAGCCGAAAGATGATGGACATTGCAGTACCCGTAGCGATAGTAGAATTTGGGGATGCCGTCCAACAACAGCAGCGAATAGTTATGCGCTTCGGCATAGGTGATGGCGTCTTGCATCAGCGCTGTTGCCACGCCCTGGTTGCGTACGTCGGCGCGTGTGTAGACGGAGCCGATACAGCCGGTGAGTAGCCTGGCAGCTCCGATACGCAAGACGCGCTCATAGATCTTGTAGCCGCCAAGCTGCTCACCGGCACGATAGGCCCCGCGCACCTGCTCCTCACGATAGCCTGGGGCAGCTGTGAGCTTGCGCAACCTCCGTGCGGTCGTATTTTCCGGTAATGGGTTGGGAGAAAACGATCGTGCTACCCGAACTTCTCCTTTTATATGTTCGATCAGTTCGCCGGTAGAACGTGGGGGACGAATAACTGGAGGTGAGACCGTCATACCTGCTCCTTTGCGACGTTATAGTATCCTTGTCTCTCTATAATACGCAAGCGAGGGCATGGCGGCTCACAAACGATATTTAATAGCTCAGGCTTTTCTGCTCCAGACCGGCCAGTTCAGCGGTGATCGACCAGAGCTTATCGCCTATAGCCTCATCATAGGAAGCGGGCGATGAGCGTATGACTTTGTTGCGAAAATTGATATACTTGCCGTTGAAATTGTCTACATCTGGTGAAGAGGCCATATAGATTGAGCTACGGGCCGCGTGCTCTGTGTTCAGCCATTTGAAGAAGGGCAGGATCAAGCGTATTGCCAGCGGTAGGGGGATAGATCGCGCCGCCTTATATGTCCCCAGCGGATCAACGGCGTTGATCGTGACGTTGCTCCCTTGCAAGCGACGTGCCAGAGTATAGGTAAAGTACAAATTTGCCAGCTTTGCCTGTCGATAAGAGCTGATCTGATCATAACCCTTCTCTGCCTGCAAGTTTGCAAAATCGATCCGCCCCTGGCGATGCATGGTCGAATTAACATTGACTATGCGTGCGGGTGCGCTCTGCTTTAAAAGTGGCAGCAGCAGGTGAGTGAGCAGGAAAATCGAGACATGATTTGTTGCAAAGGTCGCCTCCACCCCGTCAGCAGTCATTGTATACTCTCTATTGGTTCCACCGGCATTATTGATAAGTACGTGTAATTGTGCAACGTGCGTATTGATATAGTCGGCCAGAGCACGAGTGCCAGTCAACGTTGCAAGATCGGCCTGCACAAAGGAAACCTTATGATTGCCTGTCGCCTGCTTGATCCGGGCAACAGCGTCAGCGCCGCTCTCTTCGTGGCGACCGGTAATAATTACGGTGGCCCCGCGTGTAGCCAGCTCTCTCGCCGTCGCGTGTCCGATCCCCCTGGTCCCACCCGTGACTAACACCGTCTTCTGCGCTATATTCCATCGTGAACTCATCTCATCTCCCCTTTCAAAACCGCTAAGTTCTTTCGTAGCCGCGCGACTGTATCGCGCCTGGTGGCCACATTGAGCATGGTGAAACCAGGCGCGATACAATCGCGCAACTACGGAAGAGGTTAAACCCTTTAGTTGGAGAAAATCATTAACCCTCTGCTGCTTCCCTTTGTAGGTATACAGATGGTATACTAATTGACAGACTAGCCAATACTGAATAGGCTGTTCATTTTCTGTTGACTTGATAGTAACATAGGCGAAAAAGAAAATGCAAGGAAAAATAGTGCTATGTATATTGTCGAACAGCTTCCAAATAATTGTTCATTTCTAGAGATATAGGGATCAGCAGTTCACTTATAAACAGAATGTTGAGATGTGTTCATTTTTCTAGAGGAGGAGCAGCATGAACGCGGCACAAACACTGGATCGACGGGTACAGCGGACGCGCGGTTTGCTTCACGAGGCGCTTTTTCAGTTGATTATTGCTGGCAGCTACGAACGCATTACCGTGCAGGATATTACCGAGCAGGCCAATCTCGGGCGTACTACTTTTTATCTCCACTATAAAGATAAAGAGGAATTGTTGCGAGAAAGCATCAAGGCGCTGCTCCATGATATGCAACTGGAAGTAGAGCCGGGCGAGACGGAGCAATGCTCTATGCAGATATTGTGCAGCCGGATTTTCCAACATGTTGAGCGGCGGCAACAGGTATACAGAGCGATGTTGAAGGAGAACGGACCGGCCAATAATCTGGGAGAGGTGTTGCGAAGCTATTTCATCGAGCTATGCCAGCGCTTTTTGCAGCCAGGAGGATCACTCGACCTGAGTTGTATTCCCGCAATAGATTATGAGATCTTCGCCGCTCATGCCGCTGGTTCGCTTTTTGGGCTAGTCTCGTGGTGGCTCGATCACGAGACCTCGCCATCAGCCGAAGAGATGGGGGCCATCTTTTTTCAACTAATGGTGAAAAAAGAGCAGTGAAGGAAACGTCCCGGCAACATGTGAGGTTGCCGGGGCCATCGCTTATTCTACCGTAATTGTTTTTAACTCCTCATCTATCCGTGCCAGATCGATCTTCCGCCCGGCCATGAAGGGCGAATCAACGATATCGCGCAGAGAGGAGCTGCTCATCTGCTCCAACATTGGTCCGTCGATGCGCGAAAGTTCGGGGAAGACCTCGGAAAGCGCATCCACGACCTTACTGTTCTTCAGCAGCTCGGCCAGCGGCGTGTCTGTCGTGTAGTGCTGGATATAGTCGCGTGTGGGCTGATAGTCGAAACTCCACGCTCCCGAGGCAAGCTCGACCGTTACCTGCTGGTCCTGTTGTTCTGCATGCAGACCGGAGGCCGTGAGCGCCTGACCGTTGACGGTGATGGTGGCGAGGTCGGCATCAGGTAGGGTCAGAGTGGCTGTGGCGTTGAAGGGGATGCGGAACTGGAAGCTCAGCTTGCCATCGTCGCCAATCGACCAGCTGCTTTCGTAGCGACCGGCGGCGCTGTCGAGGCTGGCTTTTGCCCATTTGATCCTGCCGTCCGGCTGTGGGGCCAGACGTACATGACGGAAGCCGGGCCGCTCCTCCACCGGATTGAGGCCGAGCATGTCGCGGTACATCCATTCGACAATGGAGCCATAGGCATAGTGGTTGAGCGAGTTCATGCCCGTATCGCTGATGCTGCCATCCGGTAAGATCGAGTTCCAGCGCTCCCAGATCGTCGTCGCGCCCATCTTCACGGCATAGAGCCAGCTGGGAAAATCGTCGTTCAGCAGCAGCCGGTAGGCCAGATCGTTCGAGGCGTTGTTGGAGAGCACGCGGCAGAGATAGGGGGTGCCAACAAAGCCGGTTTTGAGGTGATTATTACTCGCACGCAACCGCTCCCGTAGCGCCTCGACCACTCGTTCGCGCTGCTGCTCCGACATCAGATCGAGGAACAACGTCAGCACCAGGGCTGTTTGCGTATTGATGGCGACGCGGCCCCTGGGCGTGATAAACTCTTGCTGAATGGCCGTGCGCACCTCGCTGGCCAGTTGCTCATACTCGCGGGCCTCCTCGTCCTTGCCCAGCACACGCGCCGCCTTCGCCACCAGCGAGGCCGAATAGTAATAATATGCGGAGGCGATAAATTCGATGGCGGTGCCTCCAAAGCGGCTCAAGGGATTATCGCCATCCAGGGCCAGCCAGTCGCCAAAGTGGAAGCCGACCGTCCAGAGCCGCTGTCCGCCAGAAGCATCGTCCGCCGCTTTGATGAAGTGTACCCAGGCTTTCATGCTGTCGAACTGCTGGGTTAAAATCGCTTTGTCGCCGTAGTGGAGATAGACGTTCCAGGGGATGATCGTGGCAGCATCGCCCCAGGCAGTGGAGCCGCCGCCCTTCATACCTACGCTCGGCACCACCATCGGCACCATGCCCTCGCGCGTCTGCTGCTCGTAATACATATCATAAAGATATTTGTTAAAGAAGGCCGCCACATCCATATTGAAGCAGGCGGTCCCCGAAAAGACCTGCGCATCGCCGGTCCAACCCATGCGCTCGTCTCGTTGCGGACAATCGGTTGGCACATCAACGAAATTGCCTTTCTGTCCCCAGAGTGCGTTGAGGATCAGGCGATTGACCAGCGGGTGAGAAGTTTCGATCTGTCCGGTCTGCTCCATATCGGAGTAGATTACACAGCCAGTAAAGTCGTTCGGGTCGATCTCTCCGGGCCAACCAGTAATCTTGACGTAGCAGAAGCCATAAAAAGTGAAGTGTGGTTGAACAAATGCAGGTTCGCCATTAGAGATATAGCGGTACTCCTCTTTGGCCGAGCGCAGATTATCTCTGTAAAAATTCCCTTGCTGCAAGACCTCGCCATACTGTAACAGGATCTCGCTGCCGCGCGGCGCATGAACCCGGAAGCTGAGCCAGCCGACCATGTTCTGTCCCAGATCCAGCACCGTTTCGCCAGCAGGCGTGTGGATCAGCTCGATTGGTTTGAGCGTCTCTTTCATGACTACTGGCAGGCTGCGTCTGGCCTGTAAACGCTCGAAACCAATCTCGATGGGTTGGGCAGCCTCCCATGCGCTATCGTCGAAGCCCACAGCATCCCAGCCGGGCTGCTCGCGGTTGGCATCGTATGTTTCGCCGTCATAAATATTGGAGGCGAGGACCGGGCCTGCCGCAGTTGTCCAGCTGGTATCGCTACCAACGACGATGCGTTGCCCATCGGCGCACTCGACCACCAGTTCGCACAGCAGAGCGAATTGCTGGCCATAGATACCGTCCTGTACGCCCTGGAAGCCGAAGCGGCCCTTGTACCAGCCGTTGCCCAGCATGGCTCCCAGTACGTTGTCTCCCTGCTGCAACAGATCGGTCACGTCAAAGGTCTGGTACTGAAGCCACTGGTCGTAGGCGTTGCAGTAGGGGGTGAGATATTCGTTGCCCACGCGGCGACCGTTGATGACCAGTTCGTAGAGGCCGAGGCCAGAAATAGAGACTCGCGCCGAGACCACCGCAGCGGGCAGCGTGAACGCTTTGCGTAAGAGCGGATGGATCTGTTGCCCGGTGGGGGTGATCCAGATGGCCTGCCAGGGCTGGTCGAGCTTCGCGGTCTCGAACCAGGCCGGTTCACTGGTGGCAACGTCGCCGTTGTCGGCCCAGACGGTCACGCGCCAGTAATAGCGAGTACTCGGAGCCAGCGCCAGAGGCAGCTCGTAGGCCAGACTGTCGATGTCCCCTCGTTTGCCGCTGTCGAACAGGATGCGCTCAAATCCTGCATCGGCGGCAACCTGCACCTGTGCAGCTGCCTGTGAGCGTGCTTCGGTCCCCTCTGTCACCCATGAGATGCGGGGAATATCGAGCTGAAAGCCCAACGGGTTGACGATACGATTGGTTTTCATGTGGGTAATGTGCATGCTCTCTCCTCTGAGATCTATCCGGTTTCCATCGCGTACCAGCCCTTCCAACCAGCCACCTCTCTCTCTTGTATATTTTTTCCACTCCCATTGTCAAGAGGAGAAAGCAGCACTATTATTTATTTAAGGAGAAATGGAGAAAAAGAACATCAAGTTAGCGGGGTGGTCCCTGGCGGATATGCGCCCGCATGGCGTCCAGAGGCCAGTTGGTCCAGTTGCCCCATAGCTCAGGCAGGATCTTCTCCGCCCACCATGTCACGCCCGCCTCCTCGTATTCGGCCACCAGAGCGCGATCATGGGCAACATCGGTGCCTGCTAAGACGCCAGAGTGGACGACCTCGAACGGTGTGCTATAGTCCGGTTGCGCCTCGCTGTATTGCACAATCTCGCGTATCTCCTGGGGAGAGAGCATGGCGTTCAGCGGCAGATCGCGACCGATGGGGGCCACGCCATCCCAGCGTGCGGCGCGGCGGAAGGGCGCTCTGACAGGCCACATGCCCGCAACCCAGATGGGAATGCGTGGCGACTGCACCGGGCGCGGCAAGAACTGAGCTTCCTTGATGTGATAGTATGTTCCCTCGTGATGATATGGTTCGCCGCTCCACAGGCCGGTCAACACCTCAAGCCCCTCGTCGAGCAGGGCGGCTCGCACTTTGGGATCGTTTGGTTCTCCTAACGCATCAAAGTCGTAGTAGCCGCCTCCTGAGCCAACGCCCAGGACCAGCCGCCCGTTGGAGAGATGGTCGAGCGTGGTTGTTTCTCGCGCCAGCATCCAGGGACGACGGCGCGATGGCAGCGTCACGAGCGGCCCCAGACGTAGCCTTTTGGTGCGCAACGCAATCGCGGTGAGTGCGATCCAGGGATCGGCCATAGGATCAAAGGTTGGCGTCAGGGTCGTTTTTGAGACCTGATCCCAGAGAAAGAAGCCATCCCATCCCGCCTCCTCTGCCTCATATGCCAGTTCCGCCAGTAGCCGCACATCGGCATAGGGTCCGAACTGGGGAACGTAAACTCCGTAGCGTATCATGTAAAATCCTCAATTATTGTTCAAAATATTGTGACAGGTCATTATTCTGGTACGGCTTCGGGAGCCAGATCTGCCACTCCTTTCAGAATGATGAAAAGAATGTGATTTGCCATTTGCACTCTTGAGATTGGCGATTCCTCCTGGCTCCATTGAAGTACCGGGCCAAAGATTGCCCAACTGACGATACGAGCAACAACAGCCATCGGCACTTGCCATCGCGCTCCAGCAATAGTGCTTCGCTGCAACAGGATCAAGAGAGCGCTGGACAACTCCTCATGGATTGCGCGTTCGACCAATGGAGCAACGGCTTGTGACAGATGAGGCTCATGATGATATTTGTTCTCGAAATACTGTAGTAGCGTCTCAATGAGCACACGCAGGCTATTTCTATTCCACTGTGCGGTCGCCGGTAGCGCTTCTGAAAGAAGGTGTTGAAAATGCTCACGAAGAAACGCATCTACCATCATGTATTTGTCTGTAAAGTGGAGATAAAACGTTCCTCGATTGATGTTTGCTCGCTCGGTGACCTCCTGCACGCTGGTTGCCGCAAAGCCCTTTTCGCGCACAACCTCTCTGAATGCTTGCAGCAACGCCTGGCGGGTTCTCCGCGTCCGTCGATCTCCATGCCGCTTTGATGTTGTCATCGTCTACATTCCTCTTGCGTACTCCTGCCTCGATGTTGTCATCGTCCACATTCCTATCGCCAAAATTCCTGAGCAGTTTTGCTTGTTTGTTGATTAATCAACACTGGCGCACTGTTGTTGATTGCTTGTTGGGCTGATGCACTCTAGTATGAGCGATGGACATTGCGAAGTCAAGCAACGAAGATTTGATTGCATCGAAAGAAAGGAGTGAGACGCGCAAAGCGTTTCAACAGCACAATGGAAATTGAGCAGATGATCGCAGATACACAACATTTCACAAAGAGTGTACAGGCTCAGGTGGGGCCACAGATCTTTGGCGACGCCAACACGCTCATTGCAGAGCTAATGCGAGTATCCGGCTTCCTTGCTGGAAGTGTGCTTGTTACGGAGGGTAAGCGCCCGCTTCGCCCTGGTACGACGGTTCGGCTGGCCCATGATATCGCAGATGTGTTGTATATAGCGTTTTCTATAAGCGATTATTATCACATTGATCTCGCGCTGGCCTGGAATGACCTGATGCAAGAGGCACGGGGCAATCTAGCAAGGCTGCAAAACAGAGAAAACGATGGCAATGAGTAGGCCATAACTTTGTCAAAATAGCGTGGCTTTCATCTCGCCGTCAGTTGGGTACATGAATAATGACTCGTGCTGGCGGTTTTTTACTGCCTGTTTCTCGACACCTATAGAAACGATTAGGTAATATGAAACGTGTGATAAACATCATTAATTGTGTTGCGAAACCAGGGATGGTGAAAATGAGACAGACGATGATACGCTGGTTGTTTGCTGTACTATTAGGAGGAGGGAGTGCTTTGCTGATCGGTATGCTGGCACTACTATTGGCGATGTTCCAATTACCATTTTTGCATGGCTGGCTGGTCGTTCTACTCCTGCTGCTGGTAGGAGGCTATACCTTTTTTCTTGGTGTGAAGTATTTACGGATCGTACCCACCGCCATCGGGCAGATACCCCTCTATCGGCAGCCCGATATTATTTATGCACTGCTCTGCCTGCTGGTCATCCTGGCAAATCTGGCCGATGTGTCGGCACCGATATCCTCGCATGCTATGTTCTCGCCCGTCATTCTTGGGTGTGGAATCGGGGCGCTCTGCCTGCTCATCTATCTGCTTGTCGCAAAGGCGCGAGGAGATGAGTAGACAGAACGAGCAATTATAAGCATCATGCATTGCGCAGATAGAAGGACCAGTATCCTATGTATTGCCCATAGTACTGCTGTAGCTGGTCCAGCGTTACTTCTGGCGGATAGATTTTTTTGTAGGCATCCTGCAACGGTTTCATATCGGCTGCCAGGCGCTCCATGCGGCCCAGACCACGCAGTAAGATGAAGTTGGTTGACCAGGGACCGATGCCTTTGATCGCTCGTAGCGCAGCTGCGGCCTCTTCATAGGGAGCGGTACGCAAAAAGTGTTCATCGAGCCGGGAAAGCGATTGCACGACTTCATACAAATACTGTGCGCTCCGTTCATTATTGATTGTATCAGCGAATTCCGCTGCACTGACGCTGGCAAGCTGCGCAAATGTCGGAAATGCCTGATAGGTGTGGCCCTCGACGGTGATGCTGCCGCCATAGCGTTCGAGCAGCGCACGCTTCATCTTGCGAGCAATTGGCATGGCTCGATGCTGCACCAGAACCGACCAGCAAGCGATCTCACAGAGCGTCAGGAACTTGACCTGTCGCAGACCATGCAGGCGTCGCAGCACGGGGGCGAAATGGTCATCACGTTGCGCAATGGCGTAGAATGGCTTCAGATCATCTTGCAGGCTCAGGAAGAATGAGATTTGCTGGCTCATTTGCTGCTGGCTGGCATCGTCGAGCGGTTCCTCTGAGAAGAGCGTATAGCGGGCCTGGGGAGCTTCTGTGCTGCCCGCATCCTCCACGCGAAAGGCGATACAACGTCCATCAAGCATGTTCGCCTTTGTGAGCGCTGTAGCCGTCACGACCTGCTCGTCATATGTTGGCGAAAAGCCACGTGTAAATGCGAGCGATTGAGCAAAATCAAAGATCGGAGCCACCGTGAGCGTTCCTGTATTGCTATAAAGTGCCATTGTTGCTTGCCTCCCGTTTGTGATCTTTCTCGTTTCTTTCTAGCGCAAGTATAGCTGATGAGAGTGACAGCAGTATGGCAATAGCGTTTGGATGATGAACTGCGAATCATCCAGGCCTCTGATTTCGTTCTCTATTTGTGGACACGCTACTTCGCAGACTTACCGACAAATGCCTCAAAAGGGTCGCATTTCTTGTCTATCTCGGGTATACTTGCTCTTGACTTACCTGAAACACCGTTTGCCTGATGCCAGATATACAGACATTGCTCACTCCTCCGCCCGCTACTCTCTATTTTGAAGAAAGGATACGTAGCCTATGCATACCGTACCGCCCTCTTCTCGTTCGCTCCCGTCTGAGAGCTATGTACCTCAAACTATGCCCAAAATTCTCGGCACCTTTGATATGACTGCCACCCTGGTGCTGGCGATTTACGCGATCGCTATTGTACCTACAGCGGTATCGGGCGGGGCCGGAGCCTACCTCTACTGGTTGATCGGGGCAGTGTTCTTCTTGATCCCGTGTGCCGTTGCTACCGCACAGCTCGGAGTGATGCTTCCATACGAAGGATCGCTCTATAACTGGGCCTACCATGCGCTCGGGCGCTTTTGGAGTTTTTTTGT